>JAOPWT010000464.1 GCA_025965555.1 Mycobacterium sp. | reverse complement strand
TAGCGGACCGACGTTGGCGCGACGGTCCAGTTCTCACCGTTGTCGGTGGAGTACGCGATCGCGGAGTAGTTCGTCGTCCAGGTGCCGGGGGCGCCCCAGTTGGTCACCGACATGAAGTTGACGTACTGCGTGACGCCGAACTGCGTGCCGGGGGTCGGTAGGGAGATGCCCGCGGTGGGGATCAGCGTGATGCCTGCGGGCAGGCCGTCGGGATGGATGATCTGCCGCGCGGTGGTGGGAGTGCTCAACGGGGTGCCGCCGAACATGTTGCCGTTGAACCACTCTCCGTTCGGAATCGTCACGCCGTCGGAGAGGACGGTGTCCGCGCTGCGGAGCAGGACGTTGAAGCGCCAGTTGCCCGTCATGTTGGCGCCGCTGAACGTATCGCCGAAGGCCATCAGCACCTGGTGCTCGTTGTAGGGCGTCGTCGGGTCGTCGACCATGCCGTTGTCCCAGATGACGCCGACGTCGGTGCCGTCGATGCTGAAGCGGTTCAACGTGTCTGCGATCAACGGGTTGCCGGTCTGGTAGTCGCCGGTCAGCCACTGGACGAACTGCGTCGAGGGGCTCAGCTGCGCGCCGGGGAGCGGGAAGGCGGGCACGTTGACAGCGGCCACCGCGGCCTGAGCGATGGGAGAGGCGACCGCGGCCTGCGCGAACGCCGTGGTGGCGGCGGCCAGCGACAGGCTGGTGACGTCGACTGGCGCGGCGACGGGCTGGGTGGCACCACCCGTGACCGCGGTGACGAAGTTCTCGAACTCACGGCGCGCGAAGGCCAGCAGTGACCAGGCCAACGGGGGCTGGGCGGGGGCGGTCGAACCGGAGCCCATCAGGGGGTTCAGCACCCAGTTGACGACGCTGGAGACCACACTGCCCAGCACCTCGAGGGGATTCTGTGCCGCCGGGGCCGGGATTGCAGCTGGCACCTCGATGGTGGCGACCTGTGCGACGGCCGCCGTCTTGGCCGCGGCCGAGACGACGGATACCGCCGTGACGGCCGCCGCCTCGGCTTGGTTCTGCGCCTTGGGCTTTGGTGCCGCGGTCTCGTCCTCGGTGGTCGTGCTCCTCTCGACGGTGGCGACCGAGGCCGTCGCCTTGGGCGTCGGCGCCGACGTGGCCGCACTGGTGTCGTTGGCCTTCGGCTTCTTGGTGCTCGTCGATGCCTCGGGCGTCACGACCTCGGGCATCACGACCTCGGGCGTCACGATCTCGGGCACGGTGACTTCCGGCGCGGATTCGGCGGGCGGCTCCGGGGGTTTGGCGCTGCCCGCGGTCCCGGTGTTCGTCTGGGCGCTGACCACGACGCCGTCGGCGACGGTGGCGGAGGTCGTGCTCGCGGTCGAAGGCTCGTTGCCGGTGGCGGCCGGGGAAGTGCTGGCTTCGGGTTTCGCCGGATCATCGGGAGCCGATGGCTTCGCCGTCGGCTCGGCGTCGCTCGTCGCGGCGCCGGAGGGTGCCGAACTCGGCGCGCTGGCCGAACTTGCCGAGCCGGTGTTTGCCGAGCCGGTCGAGGTCTCGTCTGCGGCGGCGATGCCGTGACCGGTCGCGATGGCGGTGCCGACCCCCAGCGCCACGGCTAGGCTGCCGACTCGACCGATGTACGTTGCGGCTCCCATGCTTGCCCTTCTGACGCGCCGAAATGTCTGTCCCGACGGGTGTCAGCCATTCAATCGCATTACCGGCGGGGCTACGGGCGAAAGCCGCAACTCGTCACAGCTGTCCCACCCGTAGCCTTCGCCTCAGGAGCCCGCCGCGTTACCGCGGCAGGTGGGGGCCGTCGTCAGTCGAGCTTGCGAAGCGCTTGTTCGTAGAGGTCATATGCCTCGCCGAGGCCGTCGTCGACCCACGCATCGACGATTCCGACCCGGTCGGCCACCAGCTGAATCTGCGTGACCCACTGGGCAAAGCCACTGTCGCCGCGAAGCGAGTCGAGTTGCTGCTTGCTGCCCTGGATCAGGACGAAGCCACCGAGTTCGGTGCTCTGGGGCTTGAGAACCGCGGCGTCGAAGCGCTCGATGAGACCGTCCCGCTGGAGGCCATCGAGATAGCCCGTAGTCGACGACTTGAGCAATTCGAGCGCCTGTCGTTCACGCCCGCGAGCGGGAATTCCCCAGGCGATCCAGAACCCTGCTTCGGCCATGGTTCGCAAGCGTAGTGCCGCTGCGCCACGTCAGCCGCGAGGCGCGACCAGAGAGTCGAGCCCCTGTCGGGATTGAACCGATGACCGCTCGCATACCTGCGCGCGAACAAGCCGTAGGATCGTCGATGGCTCATCGAGCCGGCCCGGCCGCGTTAGCTCAGTTGGTAGAGCGTCGCTCTTGTAAAGCGGATGTCGAGAGTTCGAGTCTCTCACGCGGCTCCATCAACGCCTACTCATCGGTGTCGACGATTCGCGTGGACGGCACCGGGCGCGGCGTCGGCCGCCGCCCGCGGGCGCGCGGCAGGGGGATCCGTCCCGCGATGTTGCTCAACGGATTGACCACCTGGCTCAGGGTGATCACCGCTTCGTGCAGCGCATCGATCGTCGGGGTCAGCGCTTCGAGTCCTGGTGCCAGCCGGTTCAGGGTGTCGGCGACGTCGGCGAGCTTCAGCAGCGGTCCCTGTTCGGCGGTGAGCGTGTCGAGCAGGCCACCTTCGGCGAGCAGTTTGTCGGCCACGCCGTCCTCGCGCAGGACCCGCTCGATCAGACCGTCGTGGGCCAGCAGTTGGTCGGCGAGACCACCGGGCGCGATCAGCCGGGACACGGCACCGTCGTCGGTGGTCAGCCGGTCCAGCAGGCCGCCCTCCGACGTCACCTGGTCCATCAGACCGCCTGGCGCGACGGCTCGGGCGACCGCGCCGTTCTCCGTCGTCAACCGGTCGAGCAGCCCACCCTCGGAAGTCAACTGGTCGACGATGCCGCCCGGCCGCAGCAGTCGGTTGATCGGGCCGTCCGGCGCCAACGCGCGGCCCAGCGGAGCGTCGTCGTCCATCAGGTGAGCCAGTCGATTGGCCCGTTCCACGGCGTCCTCGAGTCCGAGCATGTGGGCGAACGACGACCTGCTGGTGGGTGCCCTGCCGTCGTCGAGTCCACGTTGTACGAGGTTGAGCGTCTCGCCGGCGATGCCGAGGCCCACCTCGGCGGCGGCGAGACCGATGCGGACCGGAGCGGTGGCCACGTCGACCAGGGCTTTGCCGAGATTCATTCGCCAAGTGTATGGCGAGGATCACATGGCCGAACCCATGGATCAACTCACAGGAATCTCACAGCGCCCGCGCAGCGTCAA
>JAOPWT010000454.1 GCA_025965555.1 Mycobacterium sp. | reverse complement strand
ACTGGTCGCGGTGGCCCGGTTGCGCTTGCTGTGCCGCCGGTACGGCGTCACCGAGGTGAGCGCTCCCTCGGCGTCGTCGATCCGCCTCACTCCGCTGACGCTGCTGGACTCGCAGCAACTCCGGCTCAAGCGGATGTACCCCTCGGCGACCTACCGGGCGACGACGTCGACGATCACGATTCCGATCCCGCGGGTCGCCAGCGGTGTCGGCGCACCACGGGTCCGCGACGCCGAATTGCTGCGTGTCGTGGCGGGTTTGCTGTTGGCGCTGGATGGAAAACCTCAGTCAGATGTTGATATAACGATCACCGGAGGTGTCGCCCCATGAGCGCTCACGTGGAGAGCAAACAGTCGCCATGACCGTTGTCCTGGTGGATCCGCGCCGCCCGTCGTTGGTGCCCGTGGAGGCCATCGCGCTGCTCGCCGGAGATGTGCAGTACACCGAGGAGATGCCCGTCAAGGTGCCGTGGTCGCTGCCTGCGTCCCGGCCCGCGTACACCGGTGAGGATGCGCCGGTTCTGCTCTCCTCGGACCCGAATCACCCCATGGTCAAGGCCCGCCTGGCCGCAGGCGCGAAGCTGATCTCCGCGCCGCCCGCGCAACCCGGTGAGCGCCTGATCGACGCGGTCGCGATCATGGACACCCTGCGGACCACGGGGCCGTGGGAGGGCGAACAGACCCACGATTCGTTGCGGCGGTATCTGCTCGAGGAGACCTACGAACTGTTCGATGCGGTCCGCAGCGGCAACGCCGACGAACTACGCGAGGAACTCGGCGACGTGCTGCTGCAGGTGTTGTTCCACGCGCGCATCGCCGAGGACGCGCTGGAGGCGTTCAGCATCGACGACGTGGCCGACGCGCTGGTGCGCAAGCTCGGCAACCGCGTTCCGGCAGTGCTTGCCGGAGAGCCCATTTCGCTCGATGATCAGGTGGCGCAGTGGGAAGAGCGCAAGGCGCAGGAAACGAAGGTGAAGTCGCGCCGTTCCGCTCTGGACGACGTCCCGACCGCTCAGCCCGCGTTGGCGTTGACGCAGAAGGTCCTCGAACGGGTCACCGCAGCGGGTCTGCCGGTCGACCTGGTGCCCGAGGGTCTGGCGTCGATCGGCGTGGCCTTCGGGGACGATGCCGAGAATGCTTTGCGCACACAGACGTTGGAGTTCATGGACACCGTCCGCAAGGTCGAGCAGAACGTCGTCGCCAGTCGACGCAGCCCGGACGTGCCCGAGGAACTCGACGACGCCCAGCTCGGCGTCGTGACCGAGGATGAGTGGCGCGCGCACTGGCCTACCGCCGAGCAGTTGACCGACGAGCCGGTGCTCGAAGAAGACGGCGGCGACGACGCCGACCCGCCGCCACAGGTCGACGAGCGCGAGGATCAGGACAGCAGCGTCGAGCCCCAGTAGGCCGACGAGTCGCCCTCGCGAAGTCCCGCCGGGCACGCGAACAGCGCCGTGCCGGTGTGGGTGATGTACTCGTTGAGCGCATCGCTTCGCGACAGTTTCATCTGCATGGGGACGAATGAGGTTCGCGGGTCCCGTACGAACGCGATGAAGAACAGCCCGGCGTCGAGGTGGCCGAAACCGTCTGTGCCATCAGTGAAGTTGTAACCGCGGCGCAGGATCTGTATCCCACCGAGGTTGTCCGAGGATGCGAGCCGGACGTGGGCGTCCACGTCGATGAGCGGCGTGCCCTTCGAGCTCTTGGTGCTGAAGTCCAAGGCGTCGAACTCGTTGGCGTATCCGATCGGGGCGCCGGTGCCCTTCAGTCGTCCGATGACGCGCTCCTGTTCGAGCAGCGTTGTGCGGTCCCAGTTCTCGATGCGCATCCGGATGCGGCGGGTCACCAGGTAGCTGCCGCCGGTCATCCATCCCGGACCGTCGCCGTCGGCCACCCACACGTGTTGGTCGAGTGCGCCGGTGTCCTCGGCCTTGATGTTGGACGTTCCGTCCTTGAACCCGAACAGGTTCCGTGGTGTCGCCTGGCCGCGGGTGGTCGAGGACGTGCGACCGAAGCCGAGTTGTGAGTAGCGCACCGCGGCCGTGCCGAACGCGACGCGGGCCAGGTTCCGAATGGCGTGCACGGCGACCTGCGGGTCGTTGGCGCAGGCCTGGACACAGATGTCACCGTGGCTCTTGCCGGGGTCCATCGTCTCGTTGGGGAACTTGGGTAGATCGATCAACGCCTTCGGACGCTTGTCCGCGATGCCGAACCGATCCTTGCCGTCCTTGGTGAAGAAGGTCGGGCCGAAGCCGATCGTGAGGGTCAGCTGTGAAGCCGGAAGACCAAGGGCCTCACCGGTATCCGATGGTGGTGCGTACGGGTTGAGTCCGACGGCGCCGTCCTTGATGGCCTCCTCGGCCTGCGTCAGCCGCTCGGCCATGTCCGTCCACTGCTTGAGCATCGCCACGACTTCCTCACGGTCGTCGGTGGTGACGTCGAAGGAGCAGAAGTGCATGCGGTCCTGCGCCGCGGTGATGATGCCCGCCTGGCGTTCCCCGCGGAACGGGACCGCGTTCTGCAGTTCGGCGTCGGTGGAGGCCGAGGCCGAGGCCCGTCCGGCCAGCGCACCCGCGCTGGCCGCACCGACCACGGCCGCCGTGACCCCCGCTGCCCCGAACAACTTGCGGCGCGACAGTCCTGCGCGCGCCGAATCCGGTTCGGCGGGGGTCACTTCCGGTACCGGATCACTGGGGTGCGATGACACCCTGCACCTGGCTGACCTCCTTGGACAGCGCGTCGATCGAGCGTGAAAGCTCTTGGCGCTGCGGTTCGGTCACGGTGTCGTAGAAGACGAACCCGTCACCCTGGCGGTACTTCTGAAGCAATGCCTCCACCTCGGCGAAGCGCTGGTCGACGCGTTTTCCGAGATCCGGGTTGCGCTCGTCGACGATTGGCCGCACCGACGACACCGCGGTCTGGCTGCCCTCGACGTTGGCCTCGAAGTCCCACAGATCGGTGTGGCTGAAGATGTCCTCTTCACCGCTGATCTTGCTGGCCGCGATCTCGTCGAGCAGGCCCTGCGCGCCGCCGGCGATCTGGGTGGAGTCGATGGTCCAGGCGGGAGCCTTCACACCGTCGTTGAGTTCCTTGACGTCGGCGGTCAGTTGGTCGGCGAGCGCGTTGGCGTCGGGCTGCAGGCCCGTCACCCACAGCTGCTTCTCCAGCGCGTGGAAGCCGGTCCACTTCTGACCAGGCTCCAGGTCCGCCTCGCGAAGGTCGATGCGGGGGTCGAGATCGTCGGGGAACGACTCGGCGACCGGCTCGATGCGCTCGTAGTAGGTGCGCGCGATCGGGAACTGCTTCTTGGCGCCCGCGACGTCGCCCTTCTTGACCGCGTCGACGAACAGTCCGGTCGCGGCGACGAGCGCGTCCGTCTGGCTGCTCACGTACCGCTTGTAGTTGCCGGCGGCATCCCTGAACTTGCAGTCGGTGTCGATCTGGACGGCGTCGCCGGTGACGGTGAAATCACCGCGCAGACCATCGCCGATCATGCCGGGCTTGCACGCGGTCTGGTATTTGCCCGGCTCGGTCAGCTGGACGATCAGCTTGCGTTCGAGGCCGGGGGAGATGTTCTCGACCTCGCCCATCACGCGGTCGCCCTCGCCGTAGACGTAGAACTCGGTGACCTTGCTGCCGCTGTTGGTCACGTCGAACCGGTGCGTCCCGGCGGGCAGTTCGGTGGTACCGACGTCGCAGG
>JAOPWT010000439.1 GCA_025965555.1 Mycobacterium sp. | reverse complement strand
GCCAGCTTCGGGTTGATCACCCGGCCCGCGTCGTAGCAGGCGTGAATGCGGCGGATGCGGACGAGTCCCAGTGAATCATCGACGGCCACTTCGGCGAACACGGCGCCATAGGCGTACATCGAGAAGTGCTCGTCGGCGGTGTCGGGGGCCCACCTGCCGCGACTGTCGACGCTGGGCCAGCCGCGCCTGGCCAGAAGATCCCGATAGCTCTCGCCACGCGAGGGGTCCCGCACGACGAACATCCGCCCGTCGGTGACCGCGACGTCCTCGGGCCGCACCCCGTTCAGAGGCGAGCCGGGATCCACGACGGCTGTGCGAATCACCCTGTCGCGCAACGTGTTGGCGACGGTGAACACCGCGGATCCGACGCTGGCCATGGTCCGCGAGCCCGAATGTGACGGGGCGATCGGGTAGTTGCTGTCGCCAAGTGCAAACCGGACCCGTTCGATCGGCACACCCAGCGCGTCGGCCGCCACCTGAGACATCGACGTGTACGTGCCGGGTCCCATGTCGCTGGTCGCGGTCTGAACGTCTGCGGTGCCGTCGAGGTTGATGCGCGCCAGCGCATCGGACTCGCTGCGACCGGTGTGGTAACCGGCCGCGGCCATCCCGATTCCGATCAGCTGAGCCCCGTCGCGCGCCGCACCCGGCACGGGATTGCGTCGGGACCAACCGAATTCGTCGGATCCCCGGCGCAGGCATTCGGCGAGCCGCCTGGTCGAGAACGGCAGGCCATCCGTCTGGTCGTGATCGGGTTCGTTGCGCATCCGGAGTTCGACGGGGTCGACGCCGAGGGTGTGCGCCAGGTCGTCCATCGCCGATTCCAGCGCGAACGTTCCCGTCGTCGCCCCCGGCCCGCGCATATAGGTGGGCAGGTTCACGTCCAACGGCACCACCCGATAGGTGGAGCGCATGTTGGGGCTGGTGTACATGAACTTCGGCGAGGCGGTCAGGCCGTCCTCGTACATGGCGTAGCGCGCGGTCTCGGTCCGCCCTTCGTGGATGATGGCGCCGATGCGGCCGGTCCGGTCGGCTCCGATCGCCATGCGTTGCCTGCTGGTCGGCCGGTAGCCGATGCCGGCATACGTCTGTTGACGCGTCAGCACCAACTTGACGGGTCTGCCGACCTCACGGGCGGCGAACGAAGCCAACAGCTGATGCGGCCACGTCTGGCCCGCGCTTCCGAACGCGCCTCCGACGAACGGCGAGATCACCCGCACGTGGTCGACGGGAACGCCGTGCGCTTCCGCGTGGGCGTGCTGCGCGCCGACGATGGACTGCACCTTGTCCCACACCGTCAACCGGTCACCCTCCCATCGGGCGACCGTCGATGGCAGCTCCATCGGATTGTGGTTGTTGCGCGCAATGCCGTAGCGACGGTCGGTGACGACGGCAGCCGCCTGCAGCGCGATCTCCGGGGTTCCGCGGGCGTAGTCGGTCTGGTTCTTGGCCGGCCGCGGAATCGCTTGCGGCGCATCGATGTCGGTCAGCTGGGCACCCGCTGCGTACGTCACCTCGACCAGCGCGGCGCCGTGCGTCGCGGCTTCCAACGAATCGCCGACCACCACCGCGACCGGCTGGCCGAAGAAGGCGACGCGGCGGATGTCGTAGGGCAGCCTGACGCCGCCGAAGTCGGTGAGGATGCGCGTCACGCCGGGAGACCGCAAGGCCGCGCCTGTGTCGATGCGCTTGACCGCACCCGAGGCGACGGTGCTGCACACCAGCACCGCTTGCACGAAGTCGGGCACCGGATTGTCCGCGGCGTAGCGAGCGGCTCCGGTGACCTTGAGCGGTCCGTCGACGCGGGACGTGGGCGCCCCGACGGTAGGGGCGACGATGCGCTGCGGGTGGGTCACGGCAAGCTCGCCACCGTCGCGAGCTGGCGCGCCACCACTCGCCGGACCAACTCAACCTTGAAACCGTTGTCGGACAACGGCTTGGCCCCATCCGCGGCGCGGGCCGCCGCGGCATCCCACAGATCCGGCGAGACGGGACGCCCCACGAGGGCACCCTCGACGGCGGGGAGGCGCCATGGCACGGTGGCGACGCCTCCGACGGCGACCCGCGCCGTGCGCACGGTGCCGCCCGAGAGGTCGAGTGCCACCGCCGCGGACGTCAGTGCGAACTCATAGGACTGCCGGTCGCGCACCTTGAGATAGCCCGATCGGACCGTCGCGGGACCGGTCGGCACTTCGATCCCGACGATGAGCTCGCCAGAGCGCAGGTCGTGCTCCTGGTCCGGCGTCGCGCCCGGTTGGCGGAAGAACTCGCCGAGGGGAATCCGCCTGTCGCCGTTGGTGTCACGCGCTACGACGACCGCATCCAGCGCGACGAGGGCCACGGCGAGATCGGAGGGATGAGTGGCCACGCACTGGTCGCTGGCACCGAGAATCGCATGGGTGCGGTTCAGGCCACCCAGCGCCGAGCAGCCCGTGCCCGGTGCGCGTCGGTTGCAATTCGCCGACACATCGCGGAAGTACAAGCACCGCGGACGCTGCATCAGGTTGCCACCGATCGACGCCATGTTGCGAAGTTGCGCGGAGGCGCTGAGTTCCAATGCCTCTGCGATGACCGGGAATTGGCGCCGAACCCGCTCGTCCGCGGCGAGGTCGGCCATCCGCACCAGTGAACCGATCCGCAGGGCATGGTCGTCGAGGTCGATGTTCCGGTAGGGCAGGGCGTTGATGTCGACGACCGCGCCAGGACGCTCGACGGTCACCCGCATGAGGTCGACGAGTGTGGTTCCCCCCGCGATGTAGCGTGCGCCCGATCGCCCCGCGGCGAGCGCCGACTTCTCGTCGACGGCCTTGGTGAACGTGAACGGGAACACCCGGCGTCAGGCCTCCTTCGCGGCGGTCGTGATGGCGGCGACGATGTTGGTGTACGCGCCGCACCGACAGATGTTGCCGCTCATCCATTCCCGGATCTCGGCAGCCGACCCGGTGTGCCCCTCGTCGATGCACCCGAGGCCGGACATGATCTGACCGGACGTGCAGTAGCCGCACTGGAAGGCGTCGGCATCGATGAACGCCTGCTGCAGTGGTTGCAGCCTGCCGTTGTCGGCGACGCCCTCGATGGTGCGGATCTCGGCGCCGTCGTGCATGACGGCGAGCGTCAGGCAGGAGTTCACCCGCCTGCCGTCGAGCAGGACCGTGCACGCACCGCAGGCGCCCTGGTCGCAGCCCTTCTTGGTGCCGGTGAGCCCGACGCGCTCGCGCAGCATGTCCAGAAGCGAAGTGCGGGTGTCGACGCTGATGTCCTTGGCTTCAC
>JAOPWT010000358.1 GCA_025965555.1 Mycobacterium sp. | reverse complement strand
GGGAAGCGGACCGTGATTGCGGCTGTAAAAGGCATCGAGCGCAGTGATCTCAGCACGAGCCAACACGGAACCGGGTGGCTCAGCTTTGAACGGCAATCGGTCACACACGATGATGTCGCGGCGCTTTCCCCACTCATTTCGACCATCAAGGCGTTTAAGTCGCGCCACCTGCGTACGGGAAGAAATCAACCTGCGGAGGAGCGTCGTTGAGCTGCACATTGCCGGGTGTCTGACATTCGGTTTGCGTGCCACCCAAACTCGAGCAGGACTGTTGAGCCTGAGTGGTATCGCCCGGCGCTGTCGGTGCGGCCGCGGCTATTGGTGCGGCGGCGACGGCTACCGCGGCAGCTCCCGCTGCCAACAGCGGTGTGATGTAGTTCAGTCCGAGTCGCATGATGCTTCCCTTCGATGGCTGGACGATATGTATGAGTTCCAGAATTGCGACTGGGTTAGGGCCTGTCGTCACTGCTGGCATCAATCAATACTTCCCGCCAGCAGGAATGTTCTAAGCGGCTAACGCCGAGGGCGCCCGCGTGCCAACAAATGCCACACTGGCGCCCCCGCAGGATCATTGATCGCTACCGGTGTCCGCCGCCGCCACCTCCGTGAAATCCGCCACCACCGCCGTGGAATCCGCCGCCGTACCCGGACCCGCCGAGCAGAAAGGCGTCGCCGCCGTAGGGGTAGTAGCCGACGGGCGGCGGCGAGTCGTTGATCTGGGCGTTGCCCGGCGATTCACAAACTGTTTCTGTACCGCTAGAGCTGCAGGACTGCTGAATTGCGCCCGGCCCCGTAGAGGCGGCGGCGGCAATCGGTGCGGCGATGATCGCAGTGGCGGCAGCGGCCGCACCCAACAACGGTGTCAAATAACTCATTTTCATTCGCATGGTGTCACTCCTGGATTAGTCGGTTGTGTCTGTCCGCGTTCCAGGGTTGTCCTCAGCCGAGCCATTGTCGTCGGTGCTGACATCCATCTGCGCCGCCGCCACCCCTAATCTGCGTCTACCCGTCAGCAGGCACCCGCGGCGATGCGCCGGCTCGGCCCTACGCCCGGACTGCACCAAAAACGATGGCGGAAGCGATATCTGGTGATACCGCTTCCGCCATCATCTTGTCCCTACCGGCCCCAGCCCCACGGGTTCCAGCCCCACGGGTGCCAGCCCCAGCCGTAGTGATTGCCGCGGAATCCGCCGCCGCCGCCGTGAAAGCCGCCGCCGCCGTGAAAGCCGCCGCCGCCGCCGTGGAAGGCGACGGGGACAACCTGGCTGCTCGTCACCGCTGTGGACGAGGTGTCCAACTGTGTCGCCGCCGGTGCGGCCGCGGCAATTGGTGCCGCGGCGATAGCCACCGCAGCAGCGCCCGCCGCCAGCACCGGTGTGATGTGGGTCAGTTTCATACGCATGTCGCACTCTCTCGTGATAGCCGGTCTAGCAGTCGTCGATAGACCGGCGAATCTATTTCTGACACTTCCAGAGTTGCTCGGGCGCGACGTCATGTCGTCACCGCTTACACCCATCGATGCGGCCCTGCTACCCGGAATCGGACAGGGTCGTCGGCGTGGCGTCGACGAATGCCGACGCGCTTCTGCGTTTCGAGGAATTGCGGCCCGACGTCACGCTTCTGGACGTCAACCTCGGCGGTGAGAGCGGCTTCGAAGTCGCCGGCACCGGTGGTACTGATCTGCACCCACGCAGCGCGGACTTCGCGGAATTGATTCACACCAGCCCGGCCGTCGATTCCTGTCCAAGTCGGCACTGACGTGCGGCGCCATCCACGATCTCGTCGGCGGGTCAGCGCGTCTCGAGGAAGGTGATCACCGCTAACACCCGGCGGTGATCGTCACCGGTCTCGGCCAGGTTCAGCTTGGTCAAGATGCTGCGCACGTGCTTTTCCACGGTGCCTTCGGTCACCCAAAGCCGGTGGGCAATACCGGCATTGGAACGCCCCTCGGCCATCAACGCCAACACCTCACGCTCTCGCGCGCTCAGTGCCGCCAATGGATCATCGCGCCGCTGCGCCGACACCAACTCCGACACCAACGCGGGATCGACCACCGAGGCCCCGTTGGCGATGCGCTCCAGGGTGTCCACGAAATCGGCCACGTCCGTAACCCGATTCTTGAGCAAGTAACCGATGCTGCGCCCGCTGGCCAACAGTTCCATCGCATGCTCGACATCCACATGCGCCGATAGCACCATGATGGCGATATCAGAGAACTCCTCGCGGATAATCCGCGCCGCATCGAGCCCCTCGGTGGTGTGGGTGGGCGGCATTCGGATATCGGCCACCACCAAGTCGGGCTTGGTATCGCGGACCATCGCAAGCAACTGCATACCGTCGCCGGCCTGCCCCACCACTTCGAATCCCGAGCGATCCAGCAGGCTGGCCAAGCCCTCCCGAAGCAACAAATCGTCGTCGGCCACTACCACGCGCACTCGAGTCACCACCTTCTGCCTGGCTCGGAGCTCGTGTTCTCGCGAACTGGCGGACCGGCCTTTGACCCATACTGCACCGACCAGGCCGCCACACAGCACGGATCGAGCAAGTTTGCAGCTAGCTGGGGGCAATGATCGCGTGCAGCGGTGACGACGTTCGTTCGCTGGCGGGCGAAAACGACGCGACGACCAATTTGCTCAGGGTTAGGAGTCGCGGCGGAAGCCTGTCACGTCTCGCAGCCCGCCCTCGCGGCGTCGATCGCGTACTGGTCCTCCACTGCGCGCCGGTCGAGCGCACCCTTGGCGGTGTGAGGCAATGCCGCAACGACTTCGAGCCGTTCGGGAATCTCGAAGGCAGATAGCTTGCCGCGGCACTCTTGCAGGATCTGTTCCGATCCGAGGCTCTCACCCTCGGCGACGACTATGGCCGCGCCGACACCTTCTCCGTATGTCGCGTCTGGGATCGCGAACACGGCCGCCTCGGTAACACCACGACATTCGGCAAGGACAGCCTCGACATGCTCGGGCGAGATCTTCTCGCCGCCGCGGTTGATGATGTTCTTGATGCGTCCGGTCAGAAATAGATGCCCGTCTTCGTCCATTGCGCCCAGATCGCCAGTGCGGAACCACCCGTCGACGAAATTGTGCGCGGTATCGGCTGGGTTCGCGAGATAGCCGCGGGCGACCGTGGGACCGTGCACCCACACCTCTCCCGCGGCACCGGTTGAACATGTGCGCCCGTCGGGGGCGACGATCCGAACGCGCACCCCAGTCGGCTGGCCGACCGATCCGTGCTTCACGGGGCCGCGTTGCGGCAGTGGCTGGCTGGTCGCTTGGTGCGCAGTTTCGGTCATCCCGTAGGCAGACAACGCGGGCGCGCCGAACGTGCGCTCCATCGCCAGCGCCGTCGCACCGTTGAGCGGGGCGCTGCCGCTTCGCACGAACCTCAAGGGGATCACGTTTGGGCCGGGGTAGTCGTGAGTCGATCGCTGCAAAAGGATCTCGTGGATGGTGGGAACCGCGGTGAACCAGGTGGCGGCCGCGGCACGCATGTCATCCCAGAACGTATGTGCCGAGAACCGGCCACCTGCCGGCAGCAGCACGCATCCGCCGCTGGCCAAGGACGCCAGCAGCACCGCGAGCAGCCCGTGCCCGTGGAACAGCGGCATGACCGCGACCGTCGCGTCGTCCGGTCCCAGCTCGTAGGTCCGGCAGATGCCCTCCACTGATGCAGCAACATTGGCGTGCGTAAGGGGCACCATTTTGGCTTGCTGTGTGGTGCCCGAGGTGAACAGGACGATTGCGTCGCGGTCGGAGAGCTCATATCTGGCGTCCGGGACGCGCCTAGCCGCACCCGCGGGGGTGTCGAGCGCGACAGTCGGGATGCTGCCAGACGCGATGTGTGCTCGGAGGTTCAATATCGGGATGCCGAGCGACGCCAGGGGTGAAGCATCGGCCGCCGTTTCGCCGACGAGGATCGCGTGTGCTCCCAATCTCTCTAGCCGATCGGACATCTCGGCATGGGGCAGTGTGGGGTCCAACGGAGCCATCACCAATCCGGCACGTGCTGCCCCGAGAAGTGCGACGACGAACTCGGCATTGTTGGCGCAGACAATGCCCACCGCGTCCCCTCGGCGCAGCCCCGAGCTCTCCAGGCGGTTGGCCACGTCGTCGACCATTGCGGCGAGTTCGCCATAGGAGATGGGGACTCGATCGCTTCTGATCACCAAGGCCCGGGCGTCCGGTCGATCATGCGCATGCTGATCGAGGAGATCGAAAAGTCCGCTGATAGACGGGGGTTCGTACGGGTTCGCGTCACGAACCGGCGTCTCGGTCGGAGCGGCCATGACCGCCACCTCCTTTCGGTTTCTGTTGTACTTGCTCACCTTTGAGCATGCATAGGGGGCGCCCAATGGATGCGGCCTCACGCCATGAAACCGGAACACTTGTCAATCCCGTTATGCACGCGTCTGTTCGCTGGTACGACGGGCGTCGTCAGTGTCCCGTAGCTGAGGTACTGGTCGAGATTCCGCAGCACCAGCTCCCTCATCATCGAGAGGCTTCGGATCGTCCCACCGCCGATGTGCGGTAGTAGCACGACATTGTCCATCTTGCACAATTCCGTTGGTACATAAGGCTCGTCGGCGAAAACATCCAGACCGGCGCCCGCCAACCGCCGCGCACCAAGCAGATCGATCAGAGCGTCCTGATCAACGACGCTGCCGCGGGCGATGTT
>JAOPWT010000434.1 GCA_025965555.1 Mycobacterium sp. | reverse complement strand
CACCGAGGTCAACCGCGACCACCCGGGCAACCCGGCGCTCGGATCGATCGAACGGGTCACCGCTGAACGGCACGGCGCGATCCGCGTCGGCAGCCCCCGCGAGCTGGCCGACGTCGCCGCGCTCTTCGCCGCGTTCGGGATGTACCCGGTGGGCTACTACGACCTGCGCGAGGCGGCCTCCCCCGTCCCGGTGGTCTCGACGGCCTTTCGACCCATCGACGCTGACGAGTTGGCGGACAACCCGTTCCGCGTGTTCACGTCCGCCCTCGCCACCGCCGACACCAGGTTCTTCAAGCCCGACCTGCGCGCCCGTGTCGACCGGTTCCTCGCCGCGCGCGAGCTCTTCGACCCGGCGTTGATCGCTCAGGCACGGGTGATCGCCGCCCACGGCGGTTGCCGTGCGTCGGACGCCGGTGACTTCGTCACGCGCGCGGTGTCCGCGTTCGCCCTGTCCCGCGAGCCGATCGACACCGGCTGGTACACCGAGCTATCGCAGGTGTCCGCGGTCGCCGCCGACATCGCAGGCGTGCGATCCACTCACGTCAACCACTTGACGCCGCGTGTCCTCGACATCGACGAGCTGTACCGGCGGATGGTGGCCAGGGGCATCGTCATGACCGGCCGCATCCAGGGGCCTCCCCGCTGGGACGGACCCGATGTGTTGTTGCGCCAGACGTCGTTTCGCGCGTTGGCGGAGCCGCGACTGTTCCGCGACTCGGAGGGCACCGTCACCGAGGGACGTCTGCGGGTGCGGTTCGGTGAGGTCGAGTCCCGCGGCGTAGCACTGACTCCCGAGGGCCGCAAGCGGTACGACGCCGCCATGGCAGAGCAGGATCCCCACGCCTCCTGGGCCCGGTTCTTCCCGACGACCCACGCTGGGTTGGCTGCCGAGGGGCTGGCCTACTTCCGTGGCGGCGATCCCACCAAACCTGTTGTCTACGAAGACTTCCTGCCCATCTCGGCGGCTGGCATCTTCCGCTCCAACCTGGACTCGGAATCCACGCCAGTCGACGCCGAGGACCGATCCGGCTACAGCGCAGACTGGCTGGCCGGCGTGATCGAACAGCACGTTCACGACCCGTACGACCTCTACGAGAAAGCAGCAGCATCATGACCAACCAAACGACTGCCCTGCCCACCGCCGACGAGCTTCGCGACCGCGCCCGCACGGCACTGAAGGCCGTTGGCTCGGCGATCGAATTGGGCGAACCGGGGGGCCACGGTCTGCAGGCCAGCACCCCACTGACGGGTGACGTCCTCTTCACGATCGCCGAAACCACCTCCCGCGAGGCCGACGACGCCATCGCCGACGCGACCAAGGCGTTCGCCGCGTGGCGGGTCACCCCCGCCCCAGTGCGCGGTGCCCTCGTCGCGCGACTCGGTGAGCTGCTCGTCGAGCACAAGGCCGATCTCGGCGCGCTGGTGACCATCGAGGCGGGCAAGATCACCTCGGAGGCGCTGGGCGAGGTCCAGGAGATGATCGACATCTGCCAGTTCGCCGTCGGCCTCTCCCGGCAGCTATATGGACGTACCATCGCCTCCGAGCGGCCTGGTCACCGGCTGATGGAGACCTGGCACCCGCTGGGCGTCGTCGGCGTCATCACCGCCTTCAACTTCCCGGTCGCCGTGTGGGCGTGGAACACCGCCGTCGCCCTGGTCTGCGGCGACACCGTCGTGTGGAAGCCCTCGGAGCTCACGCCGTTGACCGGCGTCGCCTGCCAGGCCCTCATCGAGCGGGCCGCTGCCGACGTGGGTGCGCCGCCGAGCCTCAGCCGACTCATCCAGGGCGGCAGGGAGATCGGCGAACAACTGGTCGACGATCCGCGCGTCGCACTGGTCAGCGCGACCGGCTCGGTGCGGATGGGTCAGCAGGTCGGTCCACGGGTGGCACAGCGGTTCGGCAAGTCCCTTCTGGAACTCGGTGGCAACAACGCCGCCATCGTCGCGCCGTCGGCCGACCTCGATCTCGCCGTCCGCGGCATCGTGTTCTCGGCCGCAGGCACTGCCGGACAGCGCTGCACCACCCTGCGCCGCGTGACCGCCCACACCTCGGTCGTCGACACGCTGGTCGAGCGCATCACCACCGCGTACCGCAGCCTGCCGATCGGTGACCCGTCCGCCGAGGGCACCCTTGTCGGGCCGCTGATTCACGAGCGTTCGTACCGCGACATGGTGGGCGCCCTGGAGAAGGCCCGCGCCGACGGCGGCGAGGTCGTAGGGGGCGAGCGCTCCGACATCGGGGGTGAGGCCGGGGCAGGCGCCTTCTACGTCACGCCTGCCGTGGTACGGATGCCGTCGCAGACCGCGGTGGTCCACGACGAGACGTTCGCACCGATCCTCTACGTCCTGACCTATGACACGCTCGACGAGGCCATCGCACTGAACAATGCCGTGCCACAGGGACTTTCGTCGGCCATCTTCACCACCGACATGCGGGAGGCCGAACGGTTCATGGCCGCCGACGGGTCTGACTGCGGTATCGCCAACGTCAACATCGGCACGTCGGGCGCCGAGATCGGCGGGGCGTTCGGCGGCGAGAAGCAGACCGGTGGTGGCCGCGAGTCGGGGTCCGACTCCTGGAAGGCCTACATGCGCCGCGCCACCAACACCGTCAACTACTCCTCCGAGCTCCCGCTCGCCCAGGGCGTCCACTTCGGCTAGCTACAGCCTGGGTGGCGCCGCGTGGCGTGGCACGTGAAATCCCATGTGCCACTTTGGTTGCAGGTGCCACACGCGTGGGGCGACGGGCTCCTCACTGTGTCGGTGGTCGAATGTATGTTCGAATAATGTCGTCGGATCGAGTGCTCGCCGCAGTGGCTGCGCTGCGCGCGATCCACGACGAACTCGACGCGTGCGAGTTCGATGCGTTGAGTGCCACCGAGACGGTGACGCTGCTCGACGCACTGGAGGAATCCGAGTGCCGTGGTGCGGCCCACCGCCACCGGGCCTTGGCCCAGCTGCAGCAGCAGACCACGGCCGTAGAAATTGGTGCCAAGTCGTGGCGCGATGTGCTCGCGATCCGGTGGCGACTCTCGGGCAGCGAGGCAGGGATGCGTCTCACCCAGGCTGCGCTGCTCGGCCCGCGCCGCTCGGTCACCGGCGAGGTTCTGGCCCCGACGCTGGAGGCGGTCGCGGTGGCCCAACGGATGGGGTTCCTCACCAATGAGCACGTGGAAATCATCCGCAAGGGCATCGCAAGGATCCCGGGCTGGGTTCAACAGTCGGAACGCGATCAGATCGAGGTGGACTGGGTTCGCCACGGCGTCGGGGACGGACCGAAGGCGCTGCAGGATCAGATCAACCAGACCCTGTTCCTGCTGGATCAAGACGGCCAGCCCCCGAATGACGAGGAACGCGAACGCCGTCGCGGTGCGCGGATGGGGTCGCAACGCCACGACTCCATGACCGAGTTCACCGCGACGTTCACCCCGCAGAACCGCGCGGTGTGGGAAGTGCTGTTGGCGAAGTTCGCCGCCCCCGGCATGTGCAACCCTGCGGATGACCAGCCGTGCGTCTCGGGAACTCCGAGCCAAGCCCAGATCGACGGGGACACCCGCACTCTCGCCCAGCGTCAACACGACGCCTTGTACTTCATCGGGCGTCACGCGATGGACAAGGGCGACCTGGGCCGCCTCAACGGGTTGCCGACCTCGATCCTGATTCGCACCACCTTGCAGGATCTGATGACGATGACCGGGACCGCCACCACCGGGGGCGGCACGGTCATGCCCATCAAGGACGTCGTGCAGATGGCCGCCGAGAACAATGCCACCAACTACCTGGGGGTGTTCGACGACGTCACGGGCAAGGTGCTGGACTTCTTCAGGGCCCGCCGCACCGCCTCGACGGCGCAGCGGCTGGCGATCATCCTGCGCGACGGCGGCTGCACGAAGCCCGGCTGCCCCGTGCCCGCCTACGGCAGCCAGGTGCACCACACAGTCACCGATTGGTGCGAAGGCGGCAACACCAACGTCAACGAGATGAGCCTGGCCTGTGGGTCGGACAATCGGATGGTCGGCCCCGGTCGCTGGACCACCCTCGTGAACGAGCATCACGACACCGAATGGCATCCGCCCGCGACATTGGATACCGGGCAGAACCGGGTCAACCACTATCACCATCCAGAACGATTCCGAACGTCCGCCGACAACACCTGGACCCCCGATGTTCCGGCGACCCGTGCCAGCGACGGATCCGCCGCAGAGAACTCGCGCGACGACCACGGTTCCGACGCCGAGCAAAAGACCGCCGAATGTCGGCGCCCAACGCCCGATGACTCCGCGGATCCGACTCCCTGGACATCGGAAGGCACGGCAAGCAGTGACGAGCACGGCCGGCGCTCACCGAGTGACGGCTTGACCGCCAACGCACGCCTGACCGAGCAACCCGCGGTGCCTGAGGCTCCACAATCACCGACTGTCGGCTTGACCACCAACGACGCAGCGACCCAGCGGATCATGTCACCCGGCGGACCGGACCCGCCGCTCGCCGCCTGAGGGGTGGGAGCGATGTCACCAAGCATGCGTGGTTGCGACTCCCCATCTCGGCGCCCGACTTCCCACACCGGCGCCGCACATCCGTGTGATCGACGGCGGGCTGGGCCCACTCGCCCCAGTGGAGTCCTGCGTCAGTGCACTTTCGGCGGGTTTTAAGATGGCCGCGTGAGCGAGCAGGTCGAACATAGAGAATTCCAGGCGGAGGCCCGCCAGCTGTTGCAGCTGATGGTCCATTCCATCTACTCCAACAAGGACTCGTTCCTGCGGGAGCTGATCTCGAACGCGTCCGACGCACTGGACAAACTTCGCCTCGAGGCGTTCCGCAACAAGGACCTCGACGTCGACACCTCGGATCTGCACATCGACGTCGACATCGACAAGGCGGCGCGCACGCTCACCATCCGTGACAACGGCATCGGCATGACGCGTGACGAGGTCGTCGAGCTCATCGGCACCCTCGCCAAGTCCGGTACCGGCGAGCTGCGCCAGAAGCTTCGTGAGGCCAATCAGGCCAGCGACACCGAAGAACTGATCGGGCAGTTCGGCATCGGCTTCTACTCCACGTTCATGGTGGCCGACACGGTCCGGCTCGTCACCCGGAAGGCGGGCGAGAGTTCGGCTACGCGTTGGGAATCAAGCGGTGACGGCACGTACGAGATCGCCACGGTGGACGACGCGCCCCAGGGAACCTCGGTGACGTTGCACCTCAAGCCCGAGGACGCCGACGACGAACTCCACGACTACACCGCGCCGTGGAAGATCAGGGAGCTGGTCAAGAAGTACTCCGACTTCATCTCCTGGCCCATTCGGATGGAGGTCGAGAAGACCACCCCCGCGGCGGAAGACGGCGGCGAACCGACCGTCACCATCGAGAGCGAGACGATCAACTCGCGGACCGCGCTGTGGGCCAAGCCCAAGAGTGACGTCTCCGACGAGGAGTACGCGGAGTTCTACAAGCACATCGCCCACGCCTGGGATGAGCCGCTCGAGGTCATCGCGATGAAGGCCGAAGGCACCTTCGAATACCAGGCGCTGCTGTTCATCCCGTCGCACGCGCCGTTCGACCTGTTCAACCGCGACGGGCACACCGGGGTGCAGCTGTACGTCAAGCGCGTCTTCATCATGGGTGACTGCGACGAGCTGGTGCCGGAGTATCTGCGGTTCGTCAAGGGCGTCGTCGATGCACAGGACATGTCGCTCAACGTGTCTCGCGAAATCCTGCAGCAGGACCGCCAGATCAAGGTGATCCGCCGCAGCCTCACCAAGAAGGTGCTGTCGGCGATCAAGGATCTGCAGTCGAGCCGCCCTGACGACTACACGACCTTCTGGACGCAGTTCGGCCGGGTCTTCAAGGAGGGCTTGATCTCCGACGGTGACAACCGCGACACCGTGTTGCGGCTGTCGTCGTTCGGTTCGACGTTCAGCAGCGAGGTCCCCACGACGCTCGTCGACTACGTCGGGCGGATGAAGGAGGGCCAGGACCAAATCTTCTACGCGACGGGTGAGTCGCGGCAACTGCTCGAGCGCTCACCGCACCTCGAGGCGTTCAAGGCCAAGGGCTACGAAGTGCTGCTGCTGACCGACCCGGTCGACGAGGTGTGGGTGGCGTCGGTGCCCGAGTTCGACGGCCACGCGCTGCAGTCGGTGGCCAAGGGTGAGGTGGATCTCGGCGCCTCCGACGACGGAGCCGACGACGCCGCCAACGGTGACTTCGCCGAGCTGTTGACATGGTTGAAGCAGACGCTGGACGAACACGTCAAGGAGGTGCGGCTGTCGACGCGGCTGACGTCGTCGCCGGCCTGCCTGATCACCGACACGTTCGGCATCACGCCGCAGCTGGCGCGCATGTATCGCGCGTCGGGGCAGGAGGTGCCCGTCGGCAAGAGGATCCTGGAGCTCAACCCCGACCATCCGCTGGTGACCGGTCTGCGGCAGACGTTGGCCGACTCCGCCCCGTCCGACGGACTGGCCGAGACCGCCGAATTGCTCTATGGCACAGCGCTTCTCGCCGAGGGCGGAGCGCTGGACGATCCAGCGCGGTTTGCGGCGCTGCTGGCCGACAGATTGGCGCGGACCTTCTAACGCCGCGAATCAGGGCCCGGCGTCCGGAAGGCCGACGGGAGGTGTGTCACTAACACCGTCGACTACTGCTCCGCGCTCCCGCTCGCTCAGGGCGTCCACCTCGGCCAGCACCGCCTCGGTGTCGGCGCCCAGTTCCGGCGCGGGCCCGGCTACCCGGCCCGGGGTGCGCGAGAACCAGGTCGGCACACCGGGAAAGCGCACCGGACCGTGTTTGGTGTCGACGGTCTCGAACAGCCCGACGGCATTGAGGTGCGGGTCGTCGAACAGCTCGTCGGGCGTCTGAATCGCCGCCGCGGGAATCTCGAGTTCGCGGAACAGTTCGAGCCATTCCGCGGTGGTCCGTTCGAGCAGCGTCTCGGCGATCAAGCCGTACATGACGTCGATCTGCTTGGCTCGTTGTTCGAGCGTGTCGTACTGTTCACCGTTCCACGACGGTTGGACCGCGCCGGTGAAGGCCTTCCAGTGCTTGTCGTTGTAGATCAGGACCGCGACGTGGCCGTCCTTAGTCGGGTAGGGCTTGCGGTTGGGGGCCACCGTGCGCGGGTAGATGGCAGGCCCCAGCGGAGGTGTGAACATCGCGCCGTTGGCGTGCTCGACGAGCATGAAGGTCGCCATCGTCTCGAACATGCTGACCTCCACCTCCTGGCCCTCGCCGGTGCGTTCGCGGTGGAAGAGCGCCATCATGGTGGCGTAGAGCGCCGTGAGCCCCCCGACCTTGTCCGCGACGATGGTTCCTACGTAGGTCGTCTCTCCGGTGAGGAGTTTCTGTACGGCGGACAGTCCCGACTGGGCCTGGATGACGTCGTCGTAGGCGGGCCGGTCGGCCTCCGGTCCGCGGCGGCTGTAGCCGTAGCAGTTGGTGTAGATGACGTCGGGTTTGATGGCGGCCACGTCGTCGTAGCCGAAGCCCAGCTTGGCGATCGCCCTTGCCCGCATCGAGTGGATGAAGACGTCCGCCTCGGCGATCAGCCCGCGCAGCGCGGCCTTGCCCTCGTCGGTCGTGAGATCGATTACGACACTGCGCTTTCCGCGGTTGACGTTGACGAAAACCCCGCTCATGCCCGGTGCCGGGCCGACGGAGATGTAGCGGGCGTTGTCCCCTGCGGGCGGCTCGACCTTGATGACGTCGGCGCCCATGTCGGCCATGATCTGGGTGCAGTACGGACCCATCACCACCGCCGTGAGATCGACGACGCGGATGCCTGCGAGCGGCCCGTCAGACATGATTGGCTCCCATCGCGAAGCTGTACCGGATGTGGTCGGCGTGCCCGTCGGGAACGGTCGGGAAGACCAACGCCGCCGTGTCGTCGCGGATCGCGTCGAGGTGTTCGCCGACCTCTTCGATCGACCACGTCGGCCGATACACCCCTGGGGTCTCCGCGATGAACGCTCGTGCGATCCGGCCTGCGAGCGCGATGAGCATTTCCCCTGTGATGGAGCATGATTCGTGTGCGAGCCAGGCCACCGCCGGAGCGACGAGGTCGGCGGTCATCGGCGGGTAGGCCGA
Source organism: Mycobacterium sp. (assembly GCA_025965555.1). GTDB lineage: Bacteria > Actinomycetota > Actinomycetes > Mycobacteriales > Mycobacteriaceae > Mycobacterium. The sequence continues at coordinate 1,865 of JAOPWT010000434.1, read as the reverse complement.
CGTGTCGATGCCTTCGGCCATCCGCGTCACCGCGGCGGGCACGATGACGTTGCTCTTGACGCCGTGCGCGGCGCCCTCGATCGCCGCCACGTTGGACAGCCCGATGACGCCTGCCTTGGCCACTGCGTAGTTGACGACGTCGTGGTTTCCGTACAACCCGCCGATCGACGACGTCAGCACGATGCGGCCGTAGCCGGCGTCGCACATCACCGGGAAGGCGGGGCGCACCACGTGGAACGCCCCCCGCAGGTGGACGTCGACGACTCCTTCGAAGTCCTCGAAGCTGATGTCCCGCAGCGCGGCCCGCCGCACGTTGCCCGCATTGTGCACCAGCACGTCGATGCGACCGAAGTGCTCGAGCGCGGTGTCGACGATGGCCTTGCCGCCCGCCGGGGTGGTGACCGTGTCGACGCTGGCGATCGCCTCGCCCCCGGCCGCGGTGATCTCGCGAACCACCTCGTGGGCGGGGCCGTCGTCGACGCCGTCACCGGTGAGGCTGCCGCCGATGTCGTTGACGACGACTCTCGCGCCGCGCGAGGCGAGCAGCAGCGCGTAGGCACGCCCGAGCCCACGACCACCGCCGGTGACGACGGCCACCCGATCGTCGAACCTCAGCTCAGGCATGGGACGGGCTCACGTCGCCAGCTCCAATCCGTCGAGGTCGCCCTTGTCCCGCCACACGGATAACAGGTCGCCGAACGCGTAGAAACCGGGTGCATACGGCTCACCGAGGTGGCTGCGGATGCCCTCTCCCCCGCCGCCGCCTTCGTTGTTGTAGTACCCCGGTGTGCATTCGGCGTCGAACGCGGAGTTGTCGATCGCCGTCTCCTTCACCGTCGCGCACCACGCGTCCTGGGCCTCCTGCGTCGGTTCGAGGCTGGTGACACCGCGCCTGAGCGCCTCGGCGATGACGTAGGCGATGTGCTCGCCCTGCAGTTCGTAGTTCGCGGCGATGTTGGCCGAGATGCCGACCTGCGTGAAGCCGGTGAAGAACTGGTTCGGGAAGCCCCTGGTGGTGAAACCGTGCAGCGTCTTGTAGCCGTCGCGCCAGTGGTCGTACAGCGACACGCCGTCCCGCCCCTCGATGGCGTCGATGGAGTAGCGCCTGCTGATCTCGGTGGTGATCTCGAAACCGCTCGCGTAGATGATGCAGTCGACCTCGTATTCCTTGCCGCCCGCGACGATGCCCCCGGCGGTGATCCTTTCGACCCCCTTGGATTCCGACACGTCCACCAGGGTGACGTTGGGCCGGTTGAAGGCGGGCAGGTATTCGTCGTTGGACAGGGGACGCTTGCACAGGAAGCGGTAGTACGGCTTGAGCGCCTCCGCGGTCTCGGGATCGTCGACCAGGCTCGCGATGCGCCTGCGCAGCTTCTCCATGATCTTGTAGTCCTCCTCCTCGCGGAGGCCCATGAACTGCTCAGGCGTCATCGCGGCGGGGTCGGGCAGCGCGAGCACACGGGCGGCGGTGTTGCGGCCCAGTTCGGTCCAGAAGTCGCAGACCAGGTCCGGCTGTCCGAGTGCCATGCCCTCGAACGTCCACGAATGGAAGTTGCGCTGGCGTTCCTTCTGCCACCCCGGCTGCAGGGTCTTAACCCATTCGGGGTCGGTCGGCGTGTTGTTCCGCACGTCGACCGACGACGGTGTTCGTTGAAAGACGTAGAGGTGCTTGGCATCACGCGCAAGAAAGGGCACCACCTGGATGCTGGTGGCCCCGGTGCCGATGATGGCGACCCGCTTGTCCGCCAGCTTGTCCATCCCGCCCGTGTAGTCCCCGCCGGTGTAGTCGTAGTCCCACCGCGAGGAATGGAAGATATGACCACCGAAGTCTTTGATGCCGGGGATACCAGGCAATTTCGGCCGGT
>JAOPWT010000412.1 GCA_025965555.1 Mycobacterium sp. | reverse complement strand
CCGAGCGGCGGCTACACACTTCGCAGCCCTCGCTGAGCCGGCAGATCCGCGACCTCGAACACCAGGTGGGCGTCGACCTGCTGAGCAGGAGCGTCCGCGGTGTCGAGCTGACCGACGCGGGGAGGGTCTTCCTCAATCACGCACGAGTCACGTTGATGCAGGTCGAAGCCGGCGTCGAAGCAGCGCGCAGCGTGGCGCGGCCGGTCCGGAAGGCCTTCACCATTGGATTCCTTACCGGGCTCGAAATGACCTGGTTGCCGCGGGCGATGCACGCGTTACAGGACCAGTTGACGAACATCCAGGTCGTGGTTTCCAGCGACTATTCGCCCCACCTGGCCGAAGCGCTCACCCGCGGCCGGATGGACTTGGCCTTCATGCGCCCAGAGCCCGATTTTCACCTCGAATACCGCGTTGTGGACCGCGAGCCGCTCATCGTCCTCATGCCCAGAGAACATCGCCTCACCGCGCGAGAAAACGTCTCTCCGCAAGAACTGGCAGGCGAGATCTTCATCGGCGGTTCGAATAAGGCCGGTGTCTTGCGGGCCGTCACCGACGACTATCTACGTCGCCGTGGAATCGACATCACCCCGGATTACGGCGTTGACAACATGGCAATGGCCATGTCGCTGGTGGCATCTACGCATGGGCTGGCGCTGATGCCCGCCTACGCGTTGGGCTTGCTGCCGCAGTCGGTCGTTAGCCGCCCGCTGGAAGGCAAGGCACCCACGATCGACGTAGCTGTGGGCTACAGCAGAACCAACACGTCGCCAGTTCTGAAGCTGTTTCTGTCGCGGCTCAGCGCACTGACGGGCAACACTCAAACGTCGACACGATGAAGTTTCATAGGATGCGATCCTTCCCGAATTCCTGGAAACGGCAGTGGGGCTGCGGCACCTTGAAATCGACGTATTGTATTGCCAAAGTTTGCGCTTCCCGAAGTGCTCAAGCGCACCATGTAAGTCCTTTGGGAAGTCTCACTGGCGCCGACGATCCCGCCGGAAACACCGTTAGCGAGATAGAGATAGTCCCCGCCCAGGAACATGCAAGGCACCATCGTCTGCTCGCACCAGAGTGAATGGTCCCGGCCGACTGTGAGCGGCTTTCTCGTGCCTCGAGTTCAGCAGTGTTGCGTGGGGCGATAAGCGCGGCAGCGGCGAGTCGGGCACTCGCGGCTGACGCACGCCGTTGCGTATGAATCCCGTAAAGGTCCGGAATCGGGCCGTCAAGGAACCATCAAGGACGGCGATCGACGCGGTGGAGGCCGTTAGTTTACGAATCGTGCCGTCCGCAGATTGCGCCGCGACCGCACCGGAGCGTTGGGGCCGTATCGCCTTGCCCCGCAAGTGAATGGAGACGAAATGTCGGTGTTGCTGTACGTCGTGCTGACGGTGGCGATCTTCGCGCTGCTGGGCCTGGTGCAGAAGTTGGTCGAGGGACTGTGAGCCTCGAAAACGTGATCGGCCTGGTGTTGGCAGCAGGTCTGGCCGTGTTCATGATCGGCGCCCTGCTCTTTCCGGAGAGGTTCTAATGAGCACCACCTCGGCGGGGATCGTGTTTCTCGCATCCTTGGTTCTGGCGCTCGCACTCGTGCACGTGCCCCTCGGTGACTACATGTTCCGCGTTTACACCTCTGAGAAGCATTCGCGCGCTGAGAAAGTCATCTACCGACTGATCGGCGCCGATCCGAAGTCGGAGCAGACGTGGGGCGCATATGCCCGCAGCGTGCTTGCATTCTCCGCGATCAGCGTTCTGTTCCTGTTCGTCCTTCAATTGGTGCAGGGCAAGCTGCCGCTACACCTCAACGATCCCACCACACCCATGACGCCTGCGCTGGCCTGGAACACCGCGATCAGCTTCGTCACCAATACCAACTGGCAGGCCTACTCCGGCGAGTCCACCATGGGGCACCTGGTGCAGATGGCCGGGCTGAGCGTGCAGAACTTCGCGTCCGCGGCCGTGGGTATCGCGGTGGCAGTGGCGTTGGTCCGCGGATTCGCCCGCCGACGCACCAATGAGCTGGGCAACTTCTGGGTCGACCTGGTGCGCGGCACCATCCGCATCCTGCTGCCGTTGGCGGCGATCGCGGCGATAATGCTGATCGCCGGCGGCGCGATTCAGAACTTCCACCTTCACGACCAGGTGGTGAACACCCTTGCCGGCACCCAGCAGACCATCACCGGCGGACCGGTCGCCAGCCAAGAGGCCATCAAGGAACTCGGCACCAACGGCGGCGGTTTCTTCAACGCCAACTCCGCGCACCCGTTCGAGAATCCGACGGCATGGACGAACTGGTTCGAGATCTTTCTGCTGCTGGTCATCAGCTTCTCCCTGCCGCGCACCTTCGGCCGGATGATCGATAGCCGCAAGCAGGGCTACGCGATCGTCGCCGTCATGGGTGTCCTGGCGCTGTTCAGCGTGACCCTGATGATGTTCTTTCAGTTGCAGCACCATGGCACGACGCCGACCTCGATCGGATCGGCAATGGAAGGCGTGGAGCAGCGCTTCGGCGTCGCCAATTCGGCGGTGTTCGCCGATGCGACGACGCTGACGTCTACGGGTGCGGTGGACTCGTTCCACGACTCCTACACGAGCCTGGGCGGCATGATGACGCTGTTCAACATGCAGCTCGGTGAAGTCGCGCCCGGCGGCACCGGCTCCGGCTTGTATGGAATGCTGATCTTGGCTGTCATCACGGTGTTCGTCGCCGGCCTGATGGTGGGCCGCACCCCGGAGTACCTCGGCAAGAAGATCACACCTCGCGAGATCAAGCTGGCCGCAACGTATTTCCTCATCACTCCGTTGATCGCCCTGGTAGGGACCGCGGTGGCGATGGCGCTGCCCGGCCAGCGCGCGAGCATGCTAAACACCGGCCCGCATGGATTGTCAGAAGTGTTGTACGCCTTCACCTCTGCGGCCAACAACAATGGCTCGGCGTTCGCCGGGATCAGTGTCAACACCACCTGGTACAACACCGCGCTGGGTCTGGCGATGGTGCTGGGCCGGTTCCTGCCGATGATCTTCGTCCTCGCCTTGGCGGGCTCACTGGCCAAGCAGGGCAGCACGCCGGAGTCGATCGGCACGCTGCCCACTCACCGACCACAGTTCGTCGGCATGGTCGCCGGCGTCACGCTGATCCTCGTCGCGCTCACGTTCCTCCCCGCGCTGGCGCTGGGACCTCTTGCCGAAGGAATCCACTGATGACCACGCCCACCATCGACACCCCCGCCGTGACCTCGTCGGCCGGAGAGGCCGCCCCCGGCCGGGTGAAGGCCGGCTTGCTGGATCCGAAGATGCTGCTCAAGGCGGTACCCGGTGCGCTGGCCAAGCTCGACCCGCGCACGTTGTGGCGCAACCCGGTGATGTTCGTCGTGGAGGTCGGGGCAGTGTGGTCCACCGTGCTGGCGGTCCGCGATCCGTCCTGGTTCGCTTGGATGACCGTGTTCTGGCTGTGGCTGACGGTGGTCTTCGCCAACCTGGCCGAAGCGGTTGCCGAAGGGCGGGGCAAGGCCCAGGCTGACACCCTGCGCAAGGCCAAGACCGACATGGTCGCTCGTCGGCTCGCCGGCTGGTCGCCCAACGCCGCGGGAACCGAGGAGCA
>JAOPWT010000404.1 GCA_025965555.1 Mycobacterium sp. | reverse complement strand
ACACGTAGCGATCTCCTCGGTCGTCGTCGTCGCAGCGGTGCGTGCAACGCCGACGGCGTGTCTCGCTCGCTTCCATACCCAGCGTCGCGTGTCCGGCGCGGGTAACCCAGACACAGAGTGTGCAATTCTTGCGGCTTCGGCTGCACGGCGCACAGGTAATGGCCCGTGCGCCTCGAGATGTCGATGCATCTCTCCGTTCTGTGCAGACGCAGGGGCACCTCTTTCTCATATTGGGGCTACTCGCGCAGGGTGGTGAAGACCACAATCGTGGTGAGTTCACTTTCACTGGGCCGTGCCGGGCCGCGCTTGCGGCGTCGCCGGCAGTCCTGCACTCGTCGTTGGTAGAAAGGACATTCACATGCCAAGGCTCAACGGTGGGCAAGTGGTCGCCCGCATCCTCAAGGAGTACGGAGTCCCGTACGTGGCAGGCATACCCGGCCATGGCATCTGGGGACTGATGGACGCGTTCAACGAGGACGAGTCCAAGATCCCGTTCATCCAGACCTACCACGAACAGAGCGCAGTCCACCTCGCGGACGGCTACTACCGGGTGGCCGGCAAGCCGATGGCCGCGGTCACGTCGATTGGCGCCGGCGCCTCGAACACCGTGCTGGGTCTGGCCACGGCGTACAGCGACTCCACCAGCGTGCTGGTGATCACCGGTGGGCCACCGCGTCACATGCGCGGTCGCGGCGTGCTCCAGGAGCTGGAACGACAGAAGGACAACGGCTTTCCACAGGTCGCCGAAGCCGTGTCCAAGCGCAGCTGGGTCGCGAACAGCATCGAGGACCTGCCGTTCATCATGCACCGGGCGTTCAGCACGATGCTGACGGGCCGCCGCGGTCCGGCGCACATCGAGGTGCCGTGGGATTTGCATGCCGAGACCGCCGAGGTCAACTTCCACGACCTGGCGCGCCGTCTGCCGGTCGGTTTGCAGTACCCCGACCCCGAGGCGATTCAACGTGCCGTCGAGCTGCTGACCACCGCCGAGCGGCCCGTGATCGTCGTCGGCGGCGGTGCCATCAGCGCCAACGCCACCGACGAGATCCGTGCGCTCGCCGAAGGTCTCAACATCCCGGTCGTGACCACCTGGAACGGCAAGAGCGCCTTCCCCGAGGATCATGATCTGTTCATCGGCAGCGTCGGCCAAACCGGCACCATCCACGGCAACTATCTGACTGCCAACGCCGACGTCGTGGTGTCCATCGGTTGTCGGTTCACCGACTGGTCATCATCCAGTTATGCACGGGGTCAGTCATACTCGTTCCCGCCGGCCAAGCTGATCCACATCGACATCGATCCGCACGAGATCGGTAAGATCTATCCCGCTGAGGTGGGCATCCTGGCCGACGCCAAGCCGGCGGTCGCCGCCATCGTGGCCTCGCTGCCCGCCAAGCCGGAGCGAGGCGAGTACCTCGCCGAGGTTTCCGAGCGGAAGGCCGAGTGGGAGAACGAGCTCTCTACCCGACGCGACACCGATCGGTTCCCGTTCACGCTACAGCGTCCGCTCGGCGCACTGCGCCAGGTGATGGATCGCAGCGGCATCGTGCTGGCCGGTTCCGGCAACACCCAAGGTGCAGTCAAGCAGACGTTCCCCGTGTACGAGCCGCGGACCCACCTCACCACGGGTGGCTTCTCCTCGATGGGGTGGCCCGTTCCCGCCGCCCTCGGTGCGAAACTCGCTGCGCCCGAACGCCAGGTCGCCTGCATCACCGGTGACGGCGACTTCCTGATGACTGCACAGGAGATAGGGGTGGCGATCCAGCACGACATCGCCGTGGTGTTCGTCGTTCAGGACAACTCGGGATACATCTCGATCCGCGGCGGCCAGCGCAACGCGACCGACCGCATCATCGGCACCGAGTTCAACCGCCCCGACGGCACACCGTACAGCCCGAGTTTCCAGAATCTCGGCAAGGCGTTCGGCCTTGAGTCATTTCGTGTGGAGTCGGCCTCCGATCTGGAGCCCACGTTCAAGCGCGCCTTCGACGCCAAGGCGCCCGTGCTGGTGGAGATTCCGACCGACCGGGACCTCGCGAGCCCGTTCGTTCCAGGCTGGCTCGACTTCCCGCCACTGCCGCACATCACCGACGAGCGCGCCGATGAGTACCGGGAACGGCGCGCCAGCGAGCAACACCAGTAGTCAGGCATCAAGTCCGCCGTTGCCAGTGGCTCAAGAGGCCGCGGCAACGGCGGAATGCATTGGCACTCGTTCAATTCATGACTTCGACGAGTGAAGGGAATGGCCCGATGCCCAGGTTCGAGGGCAAAGTCGCGCTGATCACGGGGGCCGCTCGCGGCCAAGGCCGCTCGCACGCACTGCGGCTCGCCGATGAGGGCGCGGACATCATCGCGCTGGACGTCTGCAGCCAGATCGACACGGTCCCGTACCCCATGGCCGACTCCGACGACCTCGTCACGACGGTCGATCTGATAAAGAGCCGCGGCCGCCGCGTCTTCGCCGACGAAGTCGACGTCAGGGATCTTCGGGGACTGGAAGCCGCTGTGGCTGCCGGAGTCTCGGAGCTGGGACGGCTCGACATCGTGGTCGCCAACGCAGGCACGCTCAACGACACGGCCCCGCTGTGGGAGATCACCGAACAGCAGTTCCAGGATCAAATTGACGTGAATCTGACCGGCGTGTGGAAGACGATCAAGGCGACCGTACCCTCGATGTTGAAACAGAACCAAGGCGGCGTGATCATCCTGATCAGCTCCATCTCGGGCCTGACCGTCGAACTCAACGTCGGTCACTACGCGGCATCCAAGCATGGGGTCAATGGCCTGATGCGGACGCTGTCAGGCGAATTGGCGCCGTTCGGCATTCGAGTGAACTCGATCAACCCCACGAACGTCAACACCGCGATGATCAACAATCCCCGCTACAACCGATTGTTCGCTGGCGGCATGGACGGTGCGACCCAGGACGATGCCCTTGAGGCGCTCACCGCGATGCACGCACTACCCGTTCCGTTTCTCGAACCCATCGACGTCAGCAATGCCGTGGTGTACCTCGCCTCGGAAGATGGCAGATTCGTCACTGGGACAACACATGTCATCGACGCAGGCGCGATGAACCCGTTCAAGGCACCGCATCTACGCGAAGTTCCGCATCACTAGCCGGGCGCATCGACACTGCATCGGCGTCAAGGGTGAACACACATGTCGCGTCTTACCCGAGGGCATCGCGGATCGATACGTTTTGCACACATCGGCATCATCCGGAGACCAATCAATCCCGTCGAGACAAGAGAGCCGTCATGACCGCAATCGGATTCAAGTTGGATGCGCGTCCTACCGAAGATGTACTACCCCTTGCCCGATCCGTCGAACAAGCCGGTTTCTCCGAACTGTGGGTATGCGAGGACTTGGGGCTCGCGGGCGGAATCGCGCAAGCCGCTGCGGCATTGGCCGTGACGACTGCCCTCGAGGTGGGTCTCGGCATCGCTCCAGCTGCGGTACGCAATCCGATGTACCTGGCCATGGAGTTTGCCTCCGTGGCTCGCCTGTCCGGAGGGCGTTTCCACGCCGGCATCGGCCACGGCATGCCGGAGTGGCTGACGCAGGTCGGCCAGCATCCGACCAGCCTAATGGACTGTCTCGAAGAAGTCTCGGAGTCGGTCCGAGATCTCCTTCATGGCAAGGACGTCAGCTACAGCGGTCGGCACGTGCGCCTCGATTCGGTGTCACTGACCCATCCACCCGCGCAGGCTCCCCCCATCAGCTTGGGTGTGCGCGGCCCCAAGGGCATTGAAGCCGCCCGTCGGCTCGGTGTGGGGGTGATCCTCGCGGAGGGATCTACACCGGCCTACGTCGCAGATGCCCGACGCGCCCTCGGGCGAGATGCCCACATCACCGTATTCGTCTGGTCCAATCTCGACACCGACGACGGAGAGCGTGGTTTGGAGGCCCTTCGACCTACGGTTGACGCGGCACTGAAGAAGCCGTACCTGACGGCCCAGCTGGGTGCGACCCACGGGTCGGCCTGCGATCTCGACGTGATTCGGCGGCTGACCGTTGCCGGGGACATCAGCGACTGCCGCATTGCCATTCAAAATTTGGCGGAAGCTGGCGCTGATTCCATTGTGCTGCAGCCGATTCACGGCACCGAGGAGCGGCAGATCGAAATCTTTAGCGGAGAAGTTCGCGGCCAGCTCGCACTTCCCTGAGCCAAGGCCTCAATCGGTCAAGGCGCCCGAATGTCCAAGCCGCAGTGACAATGCAGCGATCGTAAGAGCGGGATTCAGGCCGGCCGAGGCCGGGAAGCTCGAGCTGTCAGCAATCCAGAGGTTGTCCGTGTCGTGAGCACGCAGGCCAGCGTCGACCACTGCGGTCGACGGGTCCTGCCCCATTCGCGCCGTCCCGCACTGGTGCGAAGTCGCTTCGACGCCAAGGCTTCTGGTCAAGACTATGGGGAAACCAGCTGAGCGCAGGAGTTTGGTCGTACGCTTGACGAGCTCTCTGTGCGTCTGCGTGTTCGTCTCGAGCCGCGCCAAACTGACCCTTCCCTTGGCGTTGAGCGTCACACGACTCCCGGGCATTGGAAGGTCCTCGCTCTGCGCAAGCAGGTCCAGGCTGTACTTCGTGACCTCGTCCAGGATGGCCAACGGCACTTGGGGCTGCGCGAGTTTGGCCTGAGGTCCGCGGAGTTTTCCAAGGCCCTGGATGTTTCCGAGGGGAAATCTGTTGGTGGGCCCGGATGAGTACCAATCGTTGATCCCGATGGTCTTCTGGTACACGGCATCGTTCTTGCGGCGGGGGTCTATACCAAGTACGAAAGTCGTCAGGTGCGTCATGAAGTTCCGTCCGACCTGGTCCGATGAGTTGATCAGACCGTTCGGATGTGCCGTCGATCCCGAGCGCAGGAGAAGTGCCGCAGTGTTGATGGCGCCACATGCCACCACGAATCGCTGTGCACGGACGCGGATTCGGCGTCCCCGATGGTCTATCTGTGCCTCGGTTACGTGGCGTCCACTCGAGTCGGTATCGAGTCGTAGCACATGCGCATTCGTCAGTAGCCGGGTGTTGCCGGAGCTCGCCTCCAGCGCTGGGCGAACGGCACAGACGTCGGCGTCACCCTTGGCGTCGACCATGCACGCAAACGAATCGCAGGTGTAGCAGAGCACGCAGGCGCCGCCGTCCCTGTGATCCAACGCCTGCGGTGCGGCAAACGGATGGAGGCCTTGAGCCTTCGCGCTGTCGACGAATCGGGCAGTGGCACCTTCGTGCGGGATTCCGGGATACGGGTAGTCGGTGGACCGCCATGGATCGGTGGGGTCCTCTCCCTTGTTGCTGTGTACCCAGAACATATGCTCGGCTTCGCCGTAGAATCGTTCCAGGTCGGAGTAGCTGATGGGCCACGCTGGGGAGGTCCCGTCGACGTGTTCCATTGGCTCGAAGTCGTATTCGCGGAATCGCGGCAGCGTCGCACCATAGAGCTTCGTGTTCCCGCCGACGTAGTGATAATTGCCGGGCTGGAAATCGTTTCCCGTAGCCGGATCGTGCCAGGTGTCAGAGTTCTTGTAGCGCTTCTGTCGATGCACGGCATCAAACGACCAGTTCTCGCGCTCGTTGGGCAGGAAGTCACCCTGCTCGATGATGAGCACCTTGGCGCCGGCGTTTCGCAGCGCGTAGGCCAGGGTTCCACCACCCATGCCCGAGCCGATGATTGCGATGTCCGTGTCGAGGACTTCGGGTGGATCCACCACGACCTTGGATCGGATCGCTTCTGAAAGGACCATGAGAAAACGCTCCTTCTGGCCCACCGCGGACGGAGGAGTGTATGTACGAAAGCCTCCCAGGGAGTCATTCGTAATTCTCTGCGTCGCTAGCAAGCGGGCCGGTGTTTGATGTTCGCGAGGACGGGCTGTTCCCGCGGTGTGCCTTGCCGATCTGGTCGGCCTAGGTGAGCCAGATGTTGGCGAAGTCGTTGCCGTTGGGGCTGTAGCCGTTGGCGTTTTCCTTGATCCCACCGACCTTCGGAGAAGAAGCATCGATGGTCGGAAAGAAGTAAGGGATGATGAATCC
>JAOPWT010000402.1 GCA_025965555.1 Mycobacterium sp. | reverse complement strand
AGTGGAACAACGTCGAATCGACGATTGTGCCGAAGCGACCGTCATAACCGGAGAAGGCTCTGAAGTCGGCGACGTCGAAGGTGGCATTCGTCAGACCACGCGCGGCCGCCTCGTCACGGGCGAGCTTGATGGCGGTCGCCGACTGGTCTAGGCCGACGGTCGTGAACCCCTGCTCGGCGAGCGAAAGTGCAGTCGCGGCCTCTCCACAACCGGCGTCCAGCACATCGCCGTGGAACTTGCCTGCCTTGATGAGCGCCGCGATCTCTGGCTGCGGCTCGCCGATGCTCCACGGCGGCTTGGTACCGAGACCCATTGCTTCGGCCTCGCCACGATAGGCGGAATCAAACATTTCATCGGTGCGACCAGTCATGCCATCCTGTTTATCAACCTAGTTGATATGTGTCAAGATAATTGACATGAGCGACGCCGGGGACGAACCGCTGGGCTATCTGCTTCATCGGTTGGCGACGTCCCTGCGCGCCGAGGTGACGTCCGCGGCGCTCGAGCCGGTGGGTCTGTCGTTCCCGCAGTACATCTGCATGCGGATCCTGGCGAAGTCACCCGGGCGCTCCAACGCCGACCTGGCACGCGACGTCAGCGTCTCACCACAGGCGATGAACATGGTGGTGCGGGGACTACAGGACCGTGGTCTGGTGACACGGCCCGCGTCGGTGTCCTCCGGCCGCTCCCTGCCTGCTGAGCTCACCAGGGACGGCGTCGAAATCCTCAAGCGCACCGATGCAGGGGTTCGCGAGGCGGAACGAAAGGTGCTGGCACCACTGCGCCCAGAGCAGCGAGCAGACTTCAAGAAACTGCTCGCCGCCCTCGGCTGATCCTCTGCCGAACGTGGATTACCCCCACGCACTTTGGTCTAGTGGCGTGGGGGTAATCCACGTTCGGCCGGTGGAGGGGTCAGGACTCGAGCGCCCTTTCGGCCACCGGCAGGCCCGCATGATGCGCCCCGTGACACGCCTTCGGTGGCGTCGGCGGGATGTCCAGAGCCGGGTTGCCGTCGAAGAACCCGATCGGCTTCAGATGGAATCCGGTGTACGCACAAGGCATCACGGGCCAGTCCTCCGGCCGCACCACGTGATGCGCACCGAGTGTGTACCAGAGCACGACGTCGGTATTCTCCAGCGGCGCGTCATCTGCGATGAACTCCGGTAGTCCCTGGGCGTCGGCCGACTGGTACATGTAGTCACCCGCGGCGAACTTCTCCGCTTCGTCGTACTTGGTGACCCAGAGGTTGTGCTGGATGAACCGGGCCCGGTCGTAGATGTAGGAACCCTCCTGCACCATGACCGGAACGATCTCCTTGGGCACCAGCTTGTAGGCCGTCGCCGCGCCGAGCTCGTTGCGCTTCGACGGGTTGGCGATCTTCCAGTATCGACCGGTCTTCCAGTCCCAGTCGCGAGCACCCTCCGCCTCGGACGCCACCAGGGTGTCCTGGGTGATCCAGGCGTTGTGGTGTGGATTGAGCGCGGGATCGGGTTCGGGGATCGAATCCACCTCGTACACACTGTTTCCCGGCCCATCGACGCTCATGTCGAGCCGGAAGTTGAAGAAGTGCTGGTGGTTCGGCCCGTAGACACCCGGTGCGACGAGCTTGCCCCAACGTGGGAGTTCGCCGTCGGCGATCGAGCCGGTCGTGAGCACCCCGGACAGCTTGACCTCGACCTCGATGGAGGCGTCGTTGTAGAAGTACCAGAAGAAGCCGTACTCGTAGTGGCCGACGGTGCAGATCATCGAGACGACCAGCCGACGCGAGCGGCGAACCTCCACCTACTGCGTGCGGAAGTCGGTGTGCTTCCAGGAGATTCCATAGTCCTCCTCGTGCATGCAGATGGCGTTGGGAATCGTCACCGGGTTGCCGTCGGAGTCGTTGACCGTGCCGTCGAAGTAGTGGATCTCGCCGAGGCAGTCGCAGCCCAACGTCAGCGGGTTGGCGGAGAAGCCCATGCCGACCTCGCCCATGTCGAACACGTTCTTGTTCCAGTGGGTTGGCGAGGTGTCGCCGTAGGGCACCACCATCTCGGACAACGAACCCCGATACATGATCGGCCTGGTCTCACCGCGGTCGGTGTAGGTCACCTCGTGCAGGGTGATCCCCTCGCGAGGATTGAAGCCGATGCGCATCGACCACTTCTGCCACGTCACGTGCCATCCGTCGACGGTGAAGCTGGGCCCTTCGGGCTGGGTGATCTCGATCGGCTTGACGTCCGAGCGGAACTCGGTGAAGGCAGGCCGGTTGTTCGGATCGAACATGAACCGCTGGTCGTAGTTGCCCGCCGTCGGCGGCATCGGGACCACGCCGTGATCCTCGATGTCGATGATCGCCATGTTGTCGAGATCGAACGTGACGATCAGGCCCTCGACCGGACGCGCGTAGCCGTGTTCCGACGGTGCGGCACGCATGAAGGTCAACGGACGGCAGATCAGTGGCGAGTTGTCGTAGTGATCGCCCTGGCCGTAATAGCCTGCCGGCCAAGGGTCGATCATCGCCAGGCTGAAGTCGGTGATGCCGCGCTTGCGCATCGCCTCCTGCCACCGCGGATCCTCCCGAACCTTCTCCTCCACCCCGGTCATGTGCTCGACCAGGTAGGACGGGAACCGGCCGGGAATCGACTTCCACGACTCGATCATGCTGGCGCCGAGATCGACGACCGCCTCGTAGACCAGCTTCGCGGCGGCGTCGTACATCGTGGCGAACGCGCAGCGGGGCACGTCGGCCCCACTGAACGTCAGCTCGGCGGTCTTGGCTGGCTCCGCGAGCTGAATCATCACGAACTTCAGTGTCGGCGAGGCGTATTCGGATGCCATGACGATGGCCGCCGCGGCCTGGATCTCACCACCCGACAGCGGGTCCAGCGGATAGTTGATCTTGTCCTCGCTAGCGTCCGCGCTGAGCGTGGTGCTGTCCAGGGTCATTGGTCGGACTCCCTCTTAACTCGTGGTTTCGGAATTCTTGAGATCCAGGACCGCCAGGTGTGCCAGCGCGTCCTCCGAGCTCGTCTTGTGCGCCGACCGGCGGCCGAAGACGTAGACGATGACACCGAGTGCGGCCATGCCGAGCGAGATGCTGCCCGTCCACGCCATCCACTCGCTGTCCGGCACGTCCGCGATCCACGACTTGGCGAACGAGTAGTACACGCCGCCGATGGTGCCGACGGTGCCGACGACCACGGTGATCCACACACCGACGGAGCCGCCGGGAATGCGCCAGAACTTCTCGTTCTCATAGCGATCGGCGTACTTCTTGCGCGCGATGACGACCGGGATCAGGAAGAAGAACCCGGAGATCAGCCAGATCGTGGAAAGGCCGCCCTGGATGAAGATGGTGACGTTGGCCATGCTGCTCTGCGAGTACAGCCCCACCAGGATCAACGAGGACAGCACACCCTGGATCAGCACCGCGGTCACCGGGTTGCGGGTACGCGGGTTGAGGTGGGTGAAGATGCGCGGCAGGTGCCGCTCCAGGCCGGAGACGAAGATCAGCCGCGAGTACGCGATCTGGTAGGTCACCAGTGCCACGAAGATGATCACGGCGAGAACGACGCCCGCGACCTCCATCACACCCTTGGGGGCGGCAACGCCGAGCATGCCGATGACGCCGGTGACGGGGTCGATCTGGTCGGACGGCAACGCCATCATGGTGCCGAGCGTGGTGAGCAGGTAGATGACGACCAGCGCCACCGAACCCCAGATGACCATCTTCGGACCGCTCTTGCGCACCGACAGGAACTCCGCACCCATGTTGTAAGGCGTCTCCACGCCAAGCAGGTAGAGAAGCACCGTGCCGTAGAGGAAGCCGGCGCCCGCGAAGTCGGGGACCACGACGTCGTGCACGCTGAACGGCGTAGCCGAGCCGTTCTTGAGTGCGTAGACGAGACCCGAGACGAAGATGACGGCCGTCAGCGCACCGTAGACCAGGAAGACGGTGTTCATGATGCGCTGGTTGGCGGCAAGTTTCGCCAAGGCCAAACCGATGACGGCCCAGAGGATCACCAGCTGCAGGATGATGCTCAGCGTCAGACCGAGCTCGGCGTGGAACGCCAGCAGCAGGAACTGCACGACGACCGCGGGGGACGATGCCGCGTTGAGGATCACCGGGATCCACGACAGATAACCGCCGATGAAACCCCACGTCTCACCCATGGTTCGGGTGGCCCAGATGTACACGCCGCCTTGCCCCGGCCACAGGTTGCCGAGTTCGGCGACCGCCATTCCGGCGGGCACCAGGAAGGTCAGGATGCCGAGAACCCACATGGGGATCGCGGTCCAGCCACCGGCCGCGATCACCGAGGAGCCGGTGATCCAGCAGATGATGAATACGTAGGTGGCGACCAGACCGAACGTGGTCATCACCTTGGGCAGAATCTGTTCGGGGACCAGCTCGGTGGTCAGAAGCTTGTCGCGGTCGGACGGCCGCGTCGCTTCCATCTCTTGTGTCATTGCTTCTCTCCCAATCGAATCGAATCCCCCACGGGGACCGGGTCAGTTGACGATCTGTCCGTCCCTCATACGGATGACGCGGCTCGCCTCATCCGCGACGGTCGGGTCGTGGGTGCTGGCGACAACGGTGACGCCCATGGTCGAACACAGGTCGCGCAGCATGCGAACGACCGTCTCCCCCGTCTTGTGATCCAGATTCGCCGTCGGCTCGTCGGCCAGAACGAGCGTCGGATTGCTGATCAGCGAGCGCGCAATGGCGGTGCGCTGCTGCTCACCACCGGACATCTTGGTGGGCTGGTGGTTGATGCGATGGCTCAGCCCAACAAGCTCGAGTAGTTCGGTTGCCCGCTTGCGCAGCGACTTTCGGTCATACGGCTCGAACATCAGCGGTAGTTCGACGTTCTCGACCGCCGACAGGAACGGGATCAGGTTGTAACTCTGGAAGATGAACCCGATGGTGTCGTGGCGCAGGGCGGCGAATTGGCTCTCGGTGAGCAGTCCGGTGTCCTTTCCAGCGACCTTCACCGAGCCCTTGGTCGGCCGGTCCAGCCCGCCGATGATGTTGAGCAGGGTGGACTTGCCGCTACCGCTCGGACCCATCAGGCAGACGAATTCGCCTGGCATGACCTGCAAATCGGCTGCGACGAGCGCTTTGACGACTTCGTCGCCGAGTTTGTGCAGCTTCCAGACGTCGGACACCTCGATGACTGGTGACGCGTCGGTTGCCGGCACGGAGGCAGGCGCCCCGGCCTGCGCGACCTCGGTGCTGTCGTCGGTGTCTTTGATGACCGTCAAGGGTCAGCCTCCTGAGGAGAGTGATTTGATGGGTGGCCGCGACGCTGCGGTCCACGTGGGGACGATGCTGGTCGCCACCGCGGCGACGATGCTGACGACGATGGCGATGCCTGCGCCGACGAGGAGTCCACCGATTGCGACGCCGGTGGGCACGAAACCCGTTGCCCCTAGCACGATCGCGACGACCATGGCGAGTGCGGCGCCTGTGATCGCACCGAGCACCGCCGCGACGACGGGCTCGACGAGAAGGGCCGCCACCACTGGCTTGCGCGGCACACCGTTGGCGCCGAGCACCCCGAGTTCCTTGGTGCGGTGCGCCACGGTGCGGGTGGTGGCGACGGCCACCTCGACGACGCCGACGAGCAGGACGGTGACCGCGATCAGGATGACGGCACGACCGATCTCCTCGGCGTGACCGAGCGAGGAGGACTGGGCGCGGATGCCGTCCGACATGCCGAACACGATGACCACGAGGAACCCGCCCGTGGCGGTCGTGACGACCGGCAGCACCATCTCACCGATGCGTCTGCGCGCGGAGAGCCAACCGTAGGCAAGGCCCTTGCTCAACATCAGCGATCCCCCAGTAGGTCGACGGGTCGGTGTTGCAGCAACCGGTGCACCGGCACCAGCGCGCCCACGATCGCCATCGCCGGCAGGAACCCGAACACCATGCCCGCGGCCTGCAACCACGCCGTCGGCGTAGCGATGCCCGGAATCACCAGTGCCACAGCGGCTCCCGCACCCAGGACACCGACGAGGTAGGCGATGACGAAGACGATCGCCGACTCGACGAGGAAGAAGTAGAGCACCTCGTCCGCGAGGCCGATGCTCGCCATGATGCCGAATTCACGCTTGCGTTCCTGAACCGCCGCCAGGAACGAGGACACCGCGATCACGAAGCCCAATCCGAGGCCGATCGTCGAGATCAGCCCGAGTGTCGAACTGGTGACCTTGCCGGAGAACAGCGCCGAGAACTTCTGCTCGAAGGTCAACGGGCCGTTGCCGCCGACGGTGTCATAGACGAGCCCTTGACCACCGGCGTCGGGCATCACCGCGGGATCCGTCGTCGACGGCAGACCCGTTGCAGCACCGAAGGTCTGCCCCAGATTGCGGTTCTTCTCCTGACCCGGCGGGGCGAACAGCGTCCACCAGCCCTTCTCGCCGACCAGCGACCTCGCCAGGTCGGTCGAGACGGTGGCCGACTGTCCGGTGCCCGCGATGCCGACGACCAGGCTCTGGTCACCGATCACCATCGTCGCGCCCTGGGAAAGGCCGAGGCGATCGGCGAGTGCGGAACCCAAAGTGACTTGGCCACTGGGGATCTGGTCGCTACCCCGCAGGGATACCGACGATCCGTCGACGGTGGTTACCCCAGACAGCGTTTGGGCACCGGTCCAACCGGCGGGCAGGGACAGCTCGGGCGCGGGACCGTCAGCGACGAGGGCGACTACGTCGGGGTCGTAGTGCACCCCGGCGGCGGGCACCGCCCATAGTTGGGCGCCACCCAGCACGTCGGTCACCGAGTCCGCGCCCGTGATGGCGAAGCTCGACGAGATGGTGCGGACAACGACGACACAGGCGATCGCCAACGCGATGCCGAGTACGGACAGCACAAACCGTTCTGGTCTACGACGAATATTCGCCAGCGCGAACCGGCAGAGATACCCGAAGGTATTTCCGGAGGCGGCGGCGATCGTCGGCGATCGAAGGGCCGTGGGCGCAGTGGACTCCACAACAGGGATGTTCAGCTCGGCGTGTTTCTTCGATTGCTATTGCTGATGTCCGGTGTGTTAACTCGCCCTAAGTCGGATTACGGTGCTGTGTCACGCCCACAACGGATTTCGTCGTCACTTGCGGTGGTATAGACCGTGTGGTGCGGCCCATCAGTGCGATTGGGCGTCGGAATCCGCACCGCTGGTGGTCCTGAGGAGCCGGAACGGTGCCGCCTCCTCCAACTCGAAAGCCAGCTCCAGCAGGGTGCGTTCGCGCCCCAAGCGCGCGCTGAACATCATGCCGATGGGGAGGCCGTCGGCTGACTCGCCGAGCGGCAACGAGATCGCCGGTTCGCCCGTGACGTTCTGAAGGGGCGTGAAGGCCACCCAGTCCACCAGCCGGTCGATGATCTGTTCGTAGTCGGCGGTGGGGTCGAGATGGCCGACGAGGGGTGGCGGGTCGGCCAGCGTCGGCGTGAGAAGCACGTCGTAGTCCCCGACGAGCTTCAGCATCCGGCGCCGCAGCGTCGCCAGTCGCGCGATCGCCATCGGGAGCCGGTGCAGGTTGCCGGCGGCGAAGTTCTCCAGACCCAGACTGAGGTTGTCCAGCTTGTCGCGATCGAAGGACGGCCCGAAGCGACTCCGTCCGCCCCGCACCAAGGCGAACGAGAGCAGGGCCCAGTAGAGGAGGAAGTCGTTGATGAAGGACGGCGGCACCGGCGGCTCATCGAGACGTTCGACGCGGTGCCCCATCCGCTCGAGCAGCGCGGCGGTGGCCAGGGTCTTGTCACGTATCTCGGGGCTGCATTCACGCTTCACGGACTTGGTGAAGACGGCGACCCGCAGTCGTTTCCGCCCCGGCCGGGTGACGTCACCGATCGGGTCGAGTTTCGGGTTGCGCCAAACGTTCTCGGCCTCCCGGTAGAACGCGGCCGTATCACGGACCGATCGGGTGAGCACTCCGTTGGCCACGATCCGGACCGGCATCTGGCGCATGTCCCTGTCCAACGGCAACCGGCCGCGCGACGGCTTGAGTCCGACCAAGCCGTTGCACGACGCCGGAATCCGGATCGAACCTCCACCGTCGTTGGCATGCGCGATCGGTACCACGCCTGCCGCGACGAACGCTCCGGAACCAGACGACGACGCACCCGCGGTGTAGTCGGTGTGCCACGGATTGCGCACCGCCCCGAGCCTCGGATGTTCGGCGGCGGCGCTGAAGCCGAACTCCGACATCTGCGTCTTGCCGAGCGCGATGAGGCCGGTCGAGAGATAGGCACGGGCGAAGTCGCCGTTCGCGCTCTCCGCCCGCGGCTGCCAGGCGTCGGCGCCCTCCATCGTCGGCATGCCCTCGACGGCGACGTTGTCCTTGACGAAGGTCGGCACACCGTCGAAGAAGCCCCCGTAACGGGTCTCGGACGACGCACGGGCACGGGCCCGGTCGAAGGCTTCGTATGCCAGACCGTTCAACTGCGGGTTGACCTTCTGCGTGCGGGCGATCGCCGCCTCGACAACGTCGACCCGGGATACCGCCCCCGATCGGATGGCCTCGGCCACCCCCGTGGCATCGAGATCGCTCAGTGCGTCGTCGTCGAACGCAGATACGTAGGTCATCAGCCGACGCTAGCAACACACGTGTGCAATAACCCTGCCGGGTGGTCCAACCCAGATACGGAGAAACCCCGCGCCTACCGGGATCGCCGGTGGGGACGCGGGGTCTCCTAGATGAGCGATTTGGTGCGTCGCCCAAGTTGTTGCGCCTAGGCGCGACCGACCTCGAAGCGAACGAACCGGGTCACGGTCAGTCCAGCTTCGTCGATCACGGCCTTGACGGTCTTCTTGTCATCGGAGATGGCCTGCTGCTCCAGAAGGACGACGTCCTTGAAGAAGCCGGTGAGGCGACCCTCGATGATCTTCTGCATGGCCTGCTCGGGCTTGCCCTCTTCGCGTGCGGTCTCCTCGGCGATACGACGCTCGTTGGCGACGGCATCGGCGGGAACGTCCTCACGCGTCAGGTACTTCGCCTTCATCGAGGCGACCTGCAGTGCCACGGCGTGCGCGACCTCGGCGTTGCCTCCGGTGTACTCCACCAGCACGCCGACAGCGGGCGGCAGATCGGACGACCGCTTGTGCAGGTACGCCTCGACCGTTCCGTCGAAGTACGCCACCCGGCGCAGTTCGAGCTTCTCGCCGATCTTGGCAGACAGATCGGCGATGACCTGCTCGACGGTCTTGTCCCCGACGCTGGCAGCCTTCAGCTCGTCGACGTCGGACGCCTTGGACTCGGCGGCTGCGGTCACGATCTGCGCGGCCACGGCCTGGAACTCCTCGTTCTTGGCGACGAAGTCCGTTTCCGAGTTCAGCTCGATCAGTGCGCCGCCCTTGGCAGCGACCAGGCCCTCGGCAGTCGCGCGCTCAGCGCGCTTGCCGACGTCCTTGGCGCCCTTGATCCGCAGGACCTCGACGGCCCTCTCGAAGTCGCCGTCGGCCTCGACCAAGGCATTCTTGCAGTCGAGCATGCCCGACCCGGTCAGCTCCCGAAGTCGCTTGACGTCGGCAGCGGTGTAAT
>JAOPWT010000392.1 GCA_025965555.1 Mycobacterium sp. | reverse complement strand
CGACCTTGCCGAACTGGGACAGGACCGCGGCCAGTGACACCGCGCCGACCGCCGGAAAGAACAGGAGCAGGGTGGTGACGACGCGACTGTGCTGAAGCCGATCCTTGACGGCCGCCGACGATTGCATGGCGACGATCGTGCCCAGCATCGCCACCGTGATCGGCTGGCCTGCGACGCGGGTGAACGCGAACAGCGCGACCATGGCCAGAACGAGCGCCAGCGTCGTCCCCGCCGCGCTGCGCAGGCGTAACCGACCGGGATCGGCGTCGACGAGGAATCGCCTAGTGGCCCCTCTCGCCGCAGCCAGTTGCATGGCTCGATTGTGCGTCACCAGGCTTTGGCTTCTGGACATCGGCAAGGGCTACGATCGCGCACCATGCCGAAGTACCCCCGCACCGTTACCGAACCGAGTCGCGAGATCGACGTCATCCACGAGACGGACGTGCTGGTCGTCGGGTCGGGTCCGGGAGGACTGGCCGCCGCTCTGGCGGCGTCGCGGGCCGGTGTGCGGGTCGCCCTGGTCGAGCGGTTCGGATGCTTCGGCGGCAACATCACCACGGTGGGCGTCGAGGGCTTTGCTTGGTACCGCCGTGAGCAGACCGTCGAGGCCGGCGGCATCGGATGGGAATTCGAGCAACGCGCCAAGCAGATGGGCGCCGCGGTGCCCGAAAGCCAGTCACTGTCCTACGAACTCGATTCCGAGGGCTTCAAGGTGGTCGCCGACCGACTGGTCGAGGAGGCCGGCATCCACGCGATGCTGCACCGCCAGTTCGTCGCCCCTGTGATGGACGGCGACACGATCGTCGGCATCATCACCGAGTCCAAGGCCGGTCGCGAGGCGATCCTGGCCCACCGGGTGATCGACGCGACCGGCGACGCCGACGTGGTGACGCGCGCGGGCGCACCCGTTCACGCGACACCCGTCGAGCAGATGATGGCAGCCTCGGTGATGTTCCACCTGGCCGGGGTGGACAAGGCGGCATTCCTCAAGGGAGTGGCCGACGATCCGCAGACGTACCGCGACTGGGCGGCGGGCGAGTTCGCCGCCGAGACGGACGAGAAGGACGCCGACCTCTACTCGCCGTACCTCGGCAAGCCGTTCGAGAAGGCCATCGCTGACGGAGTGCTGCCCGTCCACCTCAACACCATCGGCGGCACGTGGGGCGCGATGCACGACACCGGCGAACTGACCTACATGAACCTGGTCCACCTCGGCGGCTGTGACGGCACCGACCCCGACAGCCTCACCCGCTACGAGATCGAGGGCCGCAAGCAGGCCATGCTGGCGATCGAGGCGTTGCGCCGCTACACGCCGGGCTGTGAGACGGCCCGCCTGCGCAACTTCGGAATGACCATCGGCGTCCGTGACACCCGCAAGATCGACGCCGTCTACAACCTCACCGAGGCCGACGTGCGCGGGCAGGGCCGGTTCGACGACAGCATCGGCATCTACCCCGAGTTCATCGACGGATACGGCGTGCTGGTGCTGCCGACGACGGGCCGCTATCTGCAGATCCCCTACCGGTCGCTGCTGCCGAAGGCGGTGCGTCACCTGATCGTCGCGGGGCGGGCCACCGGGGGCGACCGCATCGCGCACGCCGCGACGCGAAACATGTCGTGCTGCACCGTCACCGGCCAGGGTGCAGGCGTGGCGGCCGCGCTGTCCGTCCGCGCGGGACGGCCCCTTGACGACGTGGACATCTCCGCGGTCCAGGCGGAACTGGTCCGCCAGGACGTCAGGATCGCCTAGGTCGGTACGTCAGTAGTCGTTCGCGGCGGCGTGCAGTGCGCGGGCGGCCTTGCGAGTGGTGGGCTCGGGCCAACGGTCGGGCACGTGCAGGGTGAGTGCGTACCGGGTGCCCGCCACCGAGCACGCGAGTTGCCGTCCCGTGTGTGGTGACAACGATTCGTAGACCTTCCGTTGCCGCGCGTGCCGTAGCTGCAGGCAGCGCTGCACCTCGTCGTCGGCCAGACCGAGGTGAGCGGCCGCCGACCGGATGACGTCCGCCGCCTCGTCGGGCGGCATCGACGAGAGAATGGCGGCCGCTCCTGCGCAGGTGTCCGCGCCCGCGCGTTGGCCCGGTCGCGGCGTCAGCGGAAGCGGCAGCCTGCCGAGGTGGACGTCGACGAAGACGACCTGGTTGCCGAAGAGCCGAACCAGAGAGATCGTGTGCCCGTCCAGATCTGGCGTCGCGCAGGCCCGAAACAGGTTGTGCGCCACCGCATCGGGATCGGACAGATCAGACCAGCGCGCTCCCGCGTGCAGGCCACCGTCGGCTCCACGCGCAACGAACCCCACGTCTTCCATCGTGCTGAGCAGATCGGCGATCGAGCTCTTGGGCAGTCCGAGGATCCCGATCAGCGCCGCGGGTGTGCTCGCCGCGCCCGAGGAGACGGCGTCGAGGACACGGACGCCGCGGTTCACCGCAGGGGTGCGCGACCCGGTCATCCCCATGGTCGGTACTCCGCGGCGTTGTGCGCATCGATCAAGCAAGGGGTGAGGTAGCGCGACGGCCGAGCGACGTGTGCACCGCTGTGCAGGGCGATGCCGATGTCCATCGCCGCTCGCACCAGCGCCGACGGGTCCTGAGTGGCAGTGGCGATGATCGGTCCGTCCGCTCGGATCTGCTCGACGGCGCCCCTGGCTCCGTCGACTCCGACGATCGGCACGGAGAGTTTGCGCGCCCGCAGGACGCGCGAAATGCCAATGGCGATCTGGTCGTTGGCCGCGAAGAAGCCGTCGATCCCGGCGTCGGCCGCGAGGATCTCCTTGGCAGCGCGTTGCCCTGACTGGGCGTCGAGTTCACCGTAGCTGGTGGCGACAACGTCCACTTGAGGATGGGGCGCTATTGCGGCGTGGAAGCCGGCGACCCGATCGGAATTGGCGGTGATCGCTATGCCGCCGACGACGGCGACACGGCCTCGTCCTCCGAGCGAGCTCGCCAACGCGGACCCGGCCAGGAAGCCTGCCTTCGTGTTGTCCGTCGCGACGACGGCGTCGGCACCGCTCACCGCCGAACCCAGCGCGACGACCGGGATCCGCGCGGCGCGCGCCGCTGCGCAGGCCTTCTCGAGTCCCTCTGTCGCCACCGGTTCGATCAGGATCAGATCCACACCGCCGCTGACGAATTCAAGGATCTGTCGGGATTGATCCTTCCTGTTCTCCCTAGCCGTGTGGACGTGCAGCCGCGCACCGAGGCGGTCGGCCTCTGCGCGCAGCGCGTCGATTTCGGCGAGGAAGAAACTCTCGTCGATCGGATAACTGAAGCCGATGTCGTAGATCGGCCAGCTTTGCGCCCGCGCCGCCGATGCCAGTTCGAAGACGCGTGAGCCGAGGACGTACGTACCGTCGACGCCGCGTGCCAGCAGACTTTCGTGTGTGAGGGCGTGGCAGATGCCCATCACGCTGCTCTTGGGAAATCCCGTCAGCTCGGTTAGCTCGGCAAGGGTCATCGGCCTGCCTGCGTCGCTGATCTCCTGTAGGACGACGGCCGCACGCGTCAGGGCGGGGACGCGTCCGCGGCGCGCGGGGGAGTGATGCTCCCCGACCCCACGGTCCGCCATCCGACTCACCTTAGTCCGTGTGCAACACCCGATCGTCGTTTCACTTTTCGGCGTCCAGGTCGAAACCTGAAATATGCGGGCGAGCAAACATGGTGCGGCAGAAGTCGATCCACGTTGTTGACAAGCTCACAGCGAGGTGCTTAGTGTGTGTTTCATCACTCGACGCTGAGTTCGATATATGAAACGGACGTGTCGGGTGTTCGCCTGCCCGGGCAGGTCTCGGGCAAGGTGAACGTAGTCCACGTCGACGGGGCGTGGACGCGTGATTCCCGCCCAGGCCGAAGGATGAAGTCGATGGCGATTTCCCAGCGTTTCGTCGGAGCGATCAGCGTGGCGTTGGCCATTGCGATGGTCACCGGCGGCTGCACCAAGAAGAACGAGACTGCACCGTCGACTTCGGGTGGCGCGAGTTCGTCGGCTGAGGCAGGGGGCAAGGTCAAGGTCGCCTTCGTGCCGAAACTGCAGGGATCGCCCTACTTCGAGGCGATGGACACCGGCGCCAAGCAGGCGGCCGCCGATCTCGGCGACGTCGAGTGGCTCTATCAGGGACCCACGTCCGCCGACGCTGCCGCCCAGGCTCAGATCGTTCGCTCCTTCATTCAGCAGAAGGTCGACGTGCTCGTGGTCGCGCCCAACGATCCCGACTCGATGGCACCGCTGATGAAGCAGGCCCAGGACGCGGGCATCAAGGTCCTCACCGCCGACACCGATGCACCCAACTCGGTGCGTGAAGCCTTCATCAACCAGGCCACCGCCGAAGGCATCGGAAACACCACCGCCGAGACGCTCATGAAGGCGATGGGCGGAAAGGGCAAGTGGGCCATCGTGTCCTGCGGCGAGACAGCCGAGAACCTGAACTCCTGGATCGCCGCGGAGAAGGCCTACGTGTCGTCCAAGTACCCCGAAGCCGAACTCGTCGACGTCGTGTACTCGGGCGAGGATCAGGCCAAGGGAACACAGATGGCCACCGATCTGATGAGCGCGCACCCCGACCTGAAGGGACTGTTGGGGCAGTGCACCACCTCTGCCGTCGGCGTCGCTCAGGCGGTCAAGGACGCGGGCAAGATCGGCCAGGTCTACACCGTCGGGATCGGCACGCCGAAGTCGATGGCGCCGTATTTGGCCGACGGATCCTCATCGGGATCGATCCTGTGGAACGTGGCGAACCTGGGCTACCTGACGGCGTGGGCCGGTGAGCAGCTCGCAAGCGGCAAGACGTTCGCGCCGACCAACAAGGTCAACGACGAGATGTCCGCCGTGAAGTGGGACGAGCCCAGCAAGACCCTGGTGCTCGGTGATCCGTTGCTCATCACCACCGAGAACGTCGGCCAGTTCAACTACTGACCGGGCGATCCTCGCCCATTGGAGTCTTCATGCCGCAGGAGCCCCGACTGACCCTCACGGGGGTCGTCAAGAACTACGGGGCGGTCAAGGCAATCAGACACGCCGATTTCGAGATTCAACCAGGGCAGGTCCATGCCCTGGTTGGCGAGAACGGCGCAGGGAAGTCCACGCTGATCAAGATCATCTCCGGCGCGACCGCGCCCGATGCCGGCACCGTCAGCTACGACGGTGCGCCGGTGTCGATCACGTCCACCGTCGACGCGATCGCACTCGGCATCGCGACGGTGTACCAGGAACCGCAGCTGTTCAGTGAGCTCACCGTCGCGGAGAACGTCTTCATGGGCCGCGAGATGGTCAAGCGGGGACGGGTCGACTGGGCTGCGCAGAACGAACGGGTCGTGGGCCTCCTCGAGGCCCTCGACCTGCCCGCCAAGCTGGCGACCGCCACCGTCGGGGGCCTGTCGGTGGCCACCCAGCAGCAGGTGTCGATCGCCAAGGCGCTGGCGGGCAAGTGCGGGATTCTGATCCTGGACGAGCCCTCGGCCATCCTCACCGACGCCGAGATCGAGGTGCTGTTCGGCATCATTCGCCGGCTGGCCGATGATGGCGTCGCGATCATCTACATCTCCCACCGACTCGACGAAGTCGTCAAGATCGCCGACCAGGTCACCGTCATGCGCGACGGCAGCACGATCGGTACCTATCCGATTCAAGACATGACGGTCCGGCGGATGGCCGAACTCATGGTGGGAGAGGCACTTTCATTGCAGTCGGGCCCGCGCACGTCTCCGAAGGGCCAACCCGTCCTGGAACTGAAGTCGCTTGCCAGGGCGGGCTCGTTCCACGACGTGAGCCTGCAATTGCGGTCCGGAGAGATCCTCGGTCTCTACGGGCTGGTTGGTTCCGGCGTCGCCGAGATCGCCGAATGCATCCACGGGCTGGCCAAGACAAGCGCGGGCGAGATCGTCGTCGAAGGGCGCGCCGTCGCGCCACGCACGCCGAGAGAGGCTGCGCAGGCCGGAATCGCGCTGCTGCCAGCCAATCGGAAGACCGAGGGGATGTTCTCCTTTCAGTCGATCGCCTTCAACGTGTCGATCGGCCACCTCCAACTGCTCTCGTTGGGCAAGGCGTTCGTAGACCGGCGCCGGGAACGCACCGTGGTCAAGGACTTGATGAAGCGGCTGGCCGTGCGGGCGTCGGATGAAAACCAGGCCGTCGGTGACCTTTCCGGCGGCAACGCGCAGAAGGTGATGCTCGCCAGGCAACTCGTCGAGCGGCCCAAGCTACTGCTCCTGGCCGAGCCCACCCAGGGCGTGGACATCGGAGCCAAGGAGGAGATCCACCGCATCATCAGCGATCTCGCCGACAATGGCACGGCCGTTCTCATCGCCACCTCCGACCTTCAAGAGGCACTGCGGATCACCGACCGACTACTGGTCGTGCGCACGGGCGCCATCGTCGCGGAGTTCGGCCCCGACGCCAAACAGGTCGACGTCCTGGCTGCGGCGGCTGGGGATCGCGCATGAGTGTCCAGCGAGAAGCGAAGCGGGATCGCGCATGAGTACAGCGGTCGATCCCAATGCGGCTCCCAGCGCGGCGGCCGTCGGCACTCGCGGGCGGGTGCTGCCCTCGCCGGTGACGCCCGCCGAGTTCGCCCTCGTTGCCGTACTGGTCGTGCTCTGGATCGGGTTGGCCATGGCCACGCCTGCCTTCCTCAGTGCGGGCTCGATCATTCCGCTGCTCGTCGAGGTTTCGCCGGTGGCGTTGATCGGCATCGGCATGACGTTCGTGATCATCACCGGCGGAATCGACGTGTCCGTCGGCGGCGCGATCATGGTCTGCTCGGTCGTCACCGCCAAGCTGATGCGTGACCAGCACCTGCCCGTGTGGTGGTGTCTGGTCGTGGCGATCGCGACCGGCGCGGTCCTTGGCCTGGTCAACGGTGCCCTCATCGCATACGGGCGCGTGCACGCCATCATCATCACCTTCGGCACCGCGAATCTCTTTCTCTTCGTGGGTCTTCAAATCTTCGCCTCGCAACCGATCAGCGGAATGCCCAACACGCTGTCCTGGTTCGGCCGCGGAGTCGATGGCCGAACGTTCGACGTGCCACACAGTTTCGCGATCACCGTCGTCCTCGCCGCCATCGCGTGGTGGTATCTGCGGCACACTCCCGGCGGTCGTCACTTCTTCGGTGTGGGTGGCGATCCGGTCGCCGCGCGACTGGCCGGAATCAGAGTGCAGCGCCGCATCCTGATCGCCTACGTCATCACCGGGCTGCTCGTCGGACTTGCCTCGATCTTCACCCTGGCGAAGGGCACGTCAAGCCTCGACCAGTCGGTCGGTTCCGGCCAGGAACTCGCCGTGATCGCCGCGGTGGTCATCGGCGGCACGTCCATCATGGGTGGACGCGGTTCGGTGCTCGGCACGATCCTCGGCGCGCTCCTCGTCCAAACCGTGAAATCGGGCGTCACGCAACTGGGTTGGCCGTCCCAGCTGTCCGATCTCTTCGTCGGCATCTTCATCGTCGTCGCCGTGGGAACAGATCTCGTCCGCCGACGTACCAGGAGAGAGCCGTGAGCGTCGACACTCCCGCACCCGCGGCGGAGAAGCCGGCAGCGCCCCGGCGGTCGAGTCGAATCTGGGAAGCCGTTCTGACCCAGCGGATCGTGCTGCTCGGCGTGTTGATCGTGGTCGTCGTCGCGTGGTTGATGTACATGAGCGCCAACGGCTATCTCTCCGGTGACTACGACTTCGACTACATGTCGTCCACCCTCATCGACGCGGTCCCGCTGGCCATGTTGGGGTTCGCCGAGCTCATCGTCATCGTGTCGGGTCGCGGTGGAATCGACCTCTCGGTGGGTGCCATGGTGTCGCTGGTGGGGATGATCTTCGGCTTCGCCTACGGCAAGTGGGGCTGGCCACTGCTGGCAGCCGTGCTGTTGGCCGTGGTCACCGGAGCGGTGTTGGGGGCGATCAACGGATTCCTGGTCGCCCGCATCGGCTTTCCCGCGCTCATCGCGACGTTGGCCACCTATTACGCCTACAAGTCCATCGCGCTGGTGATCAACGACCAGAAGCCCATCAACAGCGCGCAGATTCAAGACCTGTACACGCTCACCGGTTCGGTCCGCGTTCCGATCATCGGTGACTACATCCCCGACGTGCCGTTGGGGGTCTTCACCTTCCTCGTTCCCGTTCTGGTGGTGCTGTGGCTCGCGCTGGGTCGCGGCACCTTCGGGCGGCGGCTCTATGCCGTCGGGACCAACGACGTCGCGGCGCGATGGGCAGGCGTCGACGTTCCGGGTACCAGGATGCGCGCCTACGTGATGGCCGGGGTGCTGTCCGGTCTGGTGGCGGTCTACATCACCGCGGAGTTCGCTTCGGCCCGTCCGGATTCCGGCACCGCGGGCAACGGACTGGCACTGCCGGCGATCACCATCGCCGTGCTCGGCGGAGTCGCGATCACCGGCGGCATCGGACGCCTGGCGGGTGTCCTGCTCGCGACGCTCCTCATCGTGTGGCTCAATGCCGGCATCATCCTGTACTTCGAAGGCAACACCGGCACGCAGTTCCAACTGCTCGCCCTCGGCGTGGTCCTCATCCTGGCCGCTCTGCTCAACGGCTTGACCACCCGTCGATTCCGCGGCGGCGACTAGTTCGCCACCGCACCAAAGCGACACGCAAACAACGCATTACGCGTCTGCTCAGAAACGGAGAAACCACATGACTGTTCTCGACGCCTTCGCGTTGACCGGGAAGCGCGCCC
Organism: Mycobacterium sp.; assembly: GCA_025965555.1. Taxonomy (GTDB): domain Bacteria; phylum Actinomycetota; class Actinomycetes; order Mycobacteriales; family Mycobacteriaceae; genus Mycobacterium. The sequence goes on along the minus strand of JAOPWT010000392.1, from coordinate 36,131 downwards.
TGGTGACCGGCGGCAACCGCGGCCTGGGTCTGGCCTTCGTCCGTGGGCTCGCCGAGGCAGGAGCCGACGTCGTCTTCGTCTCACGTGATGCCGACCGCAACGCCGCCGCGGTCGCCTCGTTGGCGAAGGACGGTCTCGAGGTGCAGGCCTTCGACGTCGACGTCACCGCCCAGGACGGTCCCGACGCGGCCATCGAAGGAGCCGTGGAGCGACTCGGTGGGCTGGACCTGTTGCTCAACAACGCCGGTCTTGCCATCCACAAACCCGCGCTCGAGATCACCGACGACGAGTGGGATCTCGTCTTCGACGTGAACACACGCTCCCTGTGGCGGCTCAGTCAGCGCGCAGGCGCCTACATGAAGGACCACGGCGGCGGCAACATCCTCAACGTTGGCTCGATCAGCTCGCTGATCGTCAACCGTCCGCAGTGGCAGCCCTCCTACAATGCGTCGAAGGCTGCGGTGCATCAGCTGACGAAGTCGTTGGCGGCCGAGTGGGCCCCCTACGGCATCCGGGTCAACGCCATCGCCCCCGGCTACGTCAAGACCGAGATGGCGCCCGTCGACAAACCCGAGTTCCGCCAGCACTGGATCGAAGACGCGCCGATGAAGCGATACGCGCTACCGGAGGAGATCGCGCCCACGGTGGTGTACATGGCCTCTGACGCCTCGGCGTTCATGACCGGATCGGTGGTCGTCATCGACGGCGGCTACACCCTCCATTGAGCGGGTCCGCTGTCAGCTGACCGCCTTGGCCCAGTTGGCTCCGAGGTACGCCGAGAGCTTCTCGCTCTGCTCATTGGTCGGGAGCACCGGGGTGCCTTGAACCGTGGGGAGCGCGCCGAGCAGGGTCTTGTCGACCGTGCCTGCCTTGGTCATCGCGTCGGCGCGCACCGGTCGGGCGAGGCCCTTCAAGAAGAGGTTCTGGCCCTCGTCGCTATAGAGGAACTCTTGCCAGAGCCGCGCTGCGGCGGGGTGGGGGCCGTCCTTGTTGATCGCCTGGAAGTAGTAGCCACCCACCAGGGCATTGGACGGCACGAACACCTTCCACGTGGGGATCTTGCTGGTCTCAGCCGAATTCAGGTAGTCCCAGTCGATGACGACGGGTGTCTGACCGGATTCGATGGTCGCGGGCGTCGGATCGACCGGCACGAAGTTGCCTGCGGCATTGAGTCGCCCGAAGAAGTCGACGCCCGCAGCGATGTCGTCCACCGACCCGCCGTTGGCGATCGCAGCCATCAGCACACCGTTGGCGGCGGCACTGGCGGTCGTCGGGTCGCCGTTGAGTGCGACCTTGCCCTTGAACTCCGGCTTCATCAGGTCGTTGACCCCGGCGACCTCCGGGACCTTGGACGAGTCGTAGCCGACCGACATGTAGCCGCCATAATCGTTGACCCAGGTGCCGTTCGGATCCTTGAACTGCGCCGGGATGTCATCGAACGTCGCGACCTTGTAGGGCGCGAAGAGCGCGGTGTTCGCCAACGCGATCGCCTGGCCAAGGTCGAAGACGTCGGGTGCGGTGCTCTTGCCCTTCTGCTGGTTGGCGGCGTTGATCTCGTCCTGGCTGTTGGCGTCTGGCTGCGCGGAGACCACCTTGATGCCGTACTTCTTGGAGAAGGTGTCGATGATCTCCTGGTAATTGGCCCAATCCGGGGGCAGCGCAATCACATTCAATGAGCCTTCCCCCTGCGCGGCCTTGACCAGGCCGTCCATCCCGCCGAAGTCGGCCGCGGAGGTGGCCTCCTTGGCATTGACCCCGGACTGCGTCTGGGTGCCGGTGTCCTTCTTCTCGGGGGGTGCGCACGCCACCAAGCCAATGACGACGAGGGTGGACGCGGCGACTGCGAGGAACCGTGATCTGGTCATTGCCGAACCTTCCGATGGGCAGGCGGGCGCAGCAGTTGGGCGGCACGCGTGGAAGCCGGCTGCTGCGGTGCATTGATCCAAGCTGGCGTTGGGAACACTACCGCGACGTCCCACCGTTGGCAGCCGATTCCCAGCAGGACCGCCGGCGTTGCGTTCACCGATCCGGCGGGGGACTGGATTGACTCACTCCTGCACGGCCTTGGCGAGTGCCACGTACATGGTGAGCGCCGTGGCATCGGCGCGCGGATCGCCGCCGAGCACGCGGGTCGCCTCGTGAACCACGCGGACGACGACCCATGCGCGCGCACGTGCCTCGTCCAGACCGGCCGCGTCGACGATGGTGTGGAAGCGGGTCCGCACGCCGTCGCGGATGTTTCCCGCCAGTTCGTCCCAGCGGCACCACAACATCGGGGCGATCTCGAAGTGCGGGTCGCCATTGAGTGGTTTCGGGCCGACCGCGAGCCAGGGTTCGCGTTCTCCCGCAAGCACCTTCCCGTAGTGAAGGTCACCGTGCAGCACGACGTCGTCGTTCCTCGGGTCGGCCGCCAGGTCGCGGCCCAGCACGATCGCCTGTTCCACCAACCGGTGCGGGATCGGAGCGCTACGTGGCAGCTGCTCGAATTCGCGTACCCACTTCTCGACATCTGAAGTGAGGGCCCGTAGTTGGGGCAGAGCAGGCACGTGGATGCGCGGGTACAGCGCGGCCACCACCTCACATGCCTCGACGTCCCACGACTGCTCGAGGTTCTGCGGCCCCAGCCGCTCCAGAAGGACGGCGCGATGACGTGGGTCGGCACGCAGCAGCCGCACCGCACCGTGACCGCCCCAGCGTCGCAGCACCAGATGCTCGTGTTCGGATTCGGCATCGGGAGAGCCCATCTTCAGGACTGCGGGCGTTCGCTCCGAGGTACGCACGGGCAGGACGACCGAGCCGGACCCATGGGTCGCAGGCCCGTCGGGGCTGAGGTCCCATTGCTCGAGCTGGCTGCGCAGGCCAGGGGGAAGCTCGGTCACCAACGGATCGTGTCACATCACATTGTTAGTGCCCTATCTATGAGGGTACGATTCAAGTATGCCCACTTCGGCCGCCACCGAGATCGACCCCCTCGCCCTGGAACGCCAGGTGTGTTTCGCCCTGGCCGTGACCAACCGCGCCGTCCTGGCGGTGTACCGGCCGTTGCTGGAACCGCTCGGTCTCACCCATCCCCAGTACCTGGTGATGCTGGCGCTGTGGGATCACCAGAGGTCCCCGGGCGGGGGCACGCCAGCGCTGTCGGTGAAGAAGATTGCCGCCGCGCTGCAACTGGATTCGGCCACCCTTTCGCCGATGCTCAAACGTCTCGAAGCGCTCGGCCTGATCACCCGCACCCGCAGCGCGGTTGACGAGCGCGCCACCGACGTCGAGCTGACCTCCGAAGGCATCGCGCTGCGCTCTCGAGCGCTGGAGATTCCGCCTGCCGTCGTCGCGCGTCTCGGCGTCGACATGGTCGAGCTCGAGGAACTCCACCGAGTCCTGACGCGCATCAACGTCGCCGCGCTGGCGGCCGGCGCGCTCGACATCTGAACACCCATCCCGAGGAGCCATGATGGCCACTAACCGACCCACCCCGCTGCAGTACGTTGCCTACTCCTACGGGCGCCGCCTGCCCGATTCGATGCGCAACTGGGTTGCCGAAGATCTCGCAGGTGAGGGAGCCGTCCGTCGTCACATGATTCGGATGGCCATCCCGCCGCTTCTGGTGCTCGCCCCACTCTGGCTGCTCCCCGCATCGCTGTACGTACATCTTGAGATGACGGCGCCGATCTACATCTGGGCCATCCTGATGTCGCTTGCGCTGAACAAGATTTGGCGCCGCCATCGGCTGGCACAACACGACCTGGATCCCAATCTGGTCGACGTGATCAGGCGCCGCAAGGACGCGCGTCTGCACGACGACTACGTCCGGCGCTACGGTCCGCGGCCTGCCTCGGCCAAGTCGCAATCGAACAGCAGTCCGTTTTAGCCGATGGTTCTCAGCTGCTTCGTAGCAGCGAAAAGAACTGGTGTGAAGGATCGTTCGTGTCCGGGCTGCCTCTCGGGGTGTCCCTGGTGATCGGGTGGCCGAACTCCACGGCGGACGGATCGGTCACCCGAGCCCAGTCCGTGACGATCGTCCGCTCGGTGAACTTCCATGTCTCGTCCCGCTTCTCGTACTTGTCGAGATACCGCCCGCCGACGACGACGTCGACGTCCCGGTCACCGGCGATCAGCGTATGGATGGCAATGGTGTAGATCTCGCCTTCGGCGGCGAGCCCGCTGATGGCGAAGTTCACGGTGGTGACGTGGTGCTGCATCGACCTCAGGTAGGCACGGGTGGCAGCGAGCTGGTCGATGAAGTCGTCGGCCGACCCCGCCGAGAATCCGCCGTGGGCGTCCTCCGCGTCGTGGTGGTACAGGTCCTTCAAGGACTCGAGGTCACCGCGATCAACGGCCCGGCAGTAGCCATGGACAAGCTGGCGAAGTTGGTGCTCGTCGCGCATTTCCTGCAGCAGCGGGTCGATCGGCGGCATCGCGTCAGGCCTGCTTCGCCGCGTGCTCCGCGGCGTGGTCCGCGATGGCCTTGCCGATCGCGTGCGAGGCGCGGTCCACGAACTCGGTTCCGCTGCCGACGACCCAGTCGCGCGAGGCGACTGGGCCCGTGAGTTGACCGGTGAAGTGCGGAATCACGTACTGAGCGAAGAGTTCGTAGCTGTGCAGCTTCGCCGCCGGGGGCGCCCAGTCGTGGTCGAAGAGTAGAAACGCGCCGAAGCCGCCGTCGCTCGCCTCGATCAGTTCCTCGATCTTGGCAATGGCGTCCTCGGGCGTGCCGATCACCGCGAAACCCGACTCGTGGTTGTTGGCGATGATCTCGGCAGGCGTGTCACCCTGCACGGGGCCTGCGGGCAGGATGTGCTTGAAGTAGCGCGAGAACTCCGCGATGCCGTGCTCGATGTCGCGCTCGGCCTGCTCGCGGGTCTCGGCCAGGTGCATCGGGCCGACGAGTCGCCACTTCGAGCGGTCGGCGACATGGCCGTGTTCGAGCGCGACGTCCTCCCACGTCTTCCAATGGTGGGCAAGAAGATCCATGCCCTGTTTGGCGGTGGCGGCGATCGACAACATGCCGATGCCGTGCTTGCCCGCGCCGCGGGGGCCGGTGGGGGAGAACGACGCGGCGACTGCGACGTCGAAACACGGTTCGCTGTAAGGCTTCAGCTGAAGGCGGGCGTCTTGAAGGGTGAACCCGTCGCTGTGCATGGTGACGGTCTCGCCGCGCAGCAGGCGCATGATCGCATCGAGGCTCTGCTCCATGCGTGGCCGCTGCTCGTCGGCGGGGATTCCGAGCATGTGTGCGTCCGACGTGAGTTGGCCTGGCCCGCAGCCCAGCATCACCCGGCCGCGGGTGAGGTGGTCGAGCAGGACCATGCGATCGGCCAGCATCAACGGGTGGTGATACGGCAGCGAGCTGACGCCGGTACCGAGTCTGATGTGTCTGGTCCGCTCGGCGGCAACGCCGATGAACACCTCGGGCGACGAGATGATCTCGAATCCGGCGGAATGATGCTCACCGATCCACGCCTCGTCGAAGCCGAGTCGATCCATCGCCACGATCAGGTCGAGGTCTCGCTCGATGGCGAGCGTCGGGTTCTGCCCGACGGGGTGAAACGGAGCCATGAAGTTTCCGAAGCGCATCCGCCCATTCTTGCCCGCGGGCCTTTGCTTCCATTGCGGTTTCAGGCTTCGAGTGTCATGCCTAGACCAGTTGGTATCGGGGCGCAGGGTCGCATCGTGTGATGATCATCGGGACCTGGATGTCGGCCAACTGAATGGACTGGGATGGCGAAGCGGCTAGTGATCCGTAGGGCGTTGTCGGTGATCGTCGGTGGTGGCCTCGTGGTCGCGGGGGGCGGCTGCGGTAGCCCTGGCACGTCCTCGACCACGGGTGCGCCGACGTCCGGGAGTTCCCCGGCCACCGCCGCGCCAGCGGACGCACTGACTCCTCTGGTGGGTTCGGTGCCGTTCCCGCCCGTTCCGTTCACGGGTTCGGACGGCAAGACCCATCTGGTCTACGAATTGGCGGTCACCAACTTCACCGGCGCCAGGTTGACGGTGAACGAGGTGAAGGTCGAAGATGGCGAAACCGGCGGCGTGGTGGGTGATCTGGACGCCACGCAGCTCCGGAACCGGCTCCAGCCGGCTGGTACCCGCGAGGGCGCCGACCACCTCGAGCCTGGCCAGGCGGCGACCATCTTCATCCACGTGATCACGGACGGCGACGCCGCTCCGCGGACACTCGTCCACGAGGTGTCGGTGACGAGTGCGGCGATGCCGCCGGGCAAGGACCAGATGACCGAGCGGCTGGCCACGACGAAGGTGGACGACCGGACCCTGCCGGTGTTGTCGGCGCCGTTGCGTGGTGAGCGCTTCATCGCCGCCGATGGCTGCTGCGACGCGGTCCGCCACACGCGGGCCTTGCTGCCGGTCAACGGCCAGCCCGTCATATCGCAGCGGTACGCGATCGACTACGAGCAGGCTGACGCCCAGAACCGGATCTTCACCGGTGATCCCAAGGATCCGGCCAGTTATGCAATCTTCGGCAAGGAGGTGCTCGCGGTCGCGGATGGCGCCGTGGTCGGCACCCGCAACGATCTGCCCGAGCAGACGCCGGGGACCTATCCGGCCGGTATTCCCATCGACGAGGCCGACGGCAACTTCGTGGTGCTCGACGTCGGCAACGGTTTCTACGTCAACTACGCACACATGCAACCGGGAAGTGTGCGCCCCAAGTTGGGTGACAAGGTCAAGCGCGGTGAGGTGATCGGTCTGGTCGGCAACACCGGCAATTCCGTTGCACCACATATGCATCTGCACGTCATGGACGGACCGTCCCCGTTGGCGTCACAGGGTCTGCCCTACCTCTACGACCATTTCACGATCACCGGCCAGGTGGCCAGCACCGCGGACTTCGATGCCTCGGAGGGGACGGGTGTCCCCTTGGTCACCGTGCCACGCATCCAGCCAAGTGAGCATTCGAATCAGCTGATCCTCGACCAGAACCTGGTGACGTTCGACTCCTGACGTCGAAGCGGCCGGTGACGAAATCCGGAAAGGTGTCTGAAGTTCACCCGCCGTCCAGCTTCGGTGCAGATACTGACCAACGTGTTGGCAACCACCGTGAACGCCGTCGTGCGGCTGACAGCTTTGGCGACCGCACTCGGTTGCGCGCTCCTTGGGCTCGGCGGTACGGCCTCGGCGGGCGTCGGCGGCGACTCCCGAGACGAGCTGTCGTTCGGAGGACTGCAACGCACCTATCTCGTCCACGCGCCGGCAGGCAACGATCACCCGGCCGGGCTGGTGCTCAACCTGCACGGCGCCGGCGCCACGGGCGCAGCGCAGGCGGCGATCACGAACTACGACTCGGCCGCCGACGCGCTCGGCTTCGTGGTGGCCTATCCCGATGGCATCGACCAGAGCTGGGCGGACGGACGCGGGGCGTCGACACCCGACCGCCAAGGGGTCGACGACGTGGGCTTCCTGACGGCGCTGGTCGATCGGCTCGTTCGCGCCTACGGCATTCCGCCCGGCCGGGTCTTCGCCACCGGGATGTCGGCGGGTGCCTTCATGGCCGACCGGCTGGCGTGTGACCGTGCCGACCTCGTCGCGGCCATCGCACCGGTGGCGGGCACGTTGGGTTCCGCTGTGCCGTGCGCACCCTCGCAGCCGGTGTCGGTCCTGGCGTTCCATGGCACCGCCGATCCGGTGGTGCCCTTCGGTGGCGGTCCCATGCAGGGTCGCGGCGGAACCAGCGACGTCCTCTCGGCACCTGCCATGGCGTCGCGGTGGCGTGAGGTGGACGGCTGTTCGGCCGCACCACTCGAGGAGGAATTGCCGAGCGCCGGGGACGGCACCTCGGTGCGCCGGTCCACCTCGGTCGGATGCGCCGACAGCACGGCCGCGGTGCTGATTCAGATCAACGGAGGCGGCCACACCTGGCCGGCCGGAAACTTCGCACTGCCTGACGCGGGACTGACCACCACGGCAACCAACGCCTCGCTGGCCAGTGCACAGTTCTTCGCCGCGCACGGCAGGTGATATCCGACTGTCAGCACTCCACCATGTTCACCGGAACGTGCGTGGCAAGTCCGCCGGTCGAGGTCTCCTTGTACTTGGAAAGCATGTCGAGCCCGGTCGACCGCATCGTCGCGATCACCTGATCGAGGCTGACGCGGTGGACGCCGTCGCCGCGCAGCGCCATTCGTGCCGCGTTGATTGCCTTACCCGCGGAGATGGCGTTGCGCTCGATGCAGGGGATCTGCACCAGGCCCGCGATCGGGTCGCACGTGAGGCCGAGGCTGTGCTCCATGGCGATCTCTGCGGCATTTTCGACCTGATGCGTTGTGCCACCCAGGATTTCGGCCAGCGCCGCCGCTGCCATCGCCGCCGCCGACCCGACTTCGCCTTGGCATCCCACTTCGGCTCCCGAGATCGACGCGCGTTGTTTGAACAACGATCCGATGGCACCCGCCGTGAGCAGGAACCGCACGATGACGTCGTCGGAGTCCTGCCGACCCGGCTGCGTGTAGCGCAGCGCGTAGTGAAGCACCGCGGGGATGATCCCGGCCGCGCCGTTGGTCGGGGCCGTGACGACGCGCCCACCGGAGGCGTTCTCCTCGTTGACCGCGAGCGCGACGAGGTTGACCCAGTCTTCGGCGAAGGCGACGTCACGGTCGGGATCGTCCTGGGCGAGGCGCTCATGCCAGTCGTGTGCGCGCCTGCGCACCTGGAGCTTCCCCGGCAGGTGGCCGGTGCGTTCGATGCCCTTCGCCTGGCACTGCAGCATGACGTCGTGGATGTGCAGAAGCCCGGCCCGAACTTCGTTTTCGGTCCGGGCGGCGCATTCATTGGCCAGCATGATCTGACTGATCGACAGGCCGTGCGTATCCGCGAGTCGCAGCAGCTCTTCGGAACTCGCGAACGCCAGCGGTACGTCGACCGAGCCGGGCCCACCGCGATCGTCGTCTTCGGCGGTGACGATGAATCCGCCGCCCACGGAGAAGTACGTTTGGGAGTGCAGTTCGGTGCCGTGCTCGTCGACCGCGGTGAGTGTCATCGCATTGGCATGCCGCTCATGAATGGTCAACGGGCGCAACACCATAGCGTCTTCGGTGAGGGGGATGGACTGGCTGCCGCCGAACAGTATCCGCCCCTGTTCGCGCACGGTCAGCAGTCGTCGTTCCATCTCGTCGGTGTCGATGGTCTCCGGCTGGAAGCCCTCGAGCCCCAGCAGGATGGCGGCCATGGTGCCGTGGCCCGACCCGGTGGCGGCCAGTGAACCGTAGAGATCCACCCGCACCTCGGCCGTTGCACTGAGTTGGGAGCGCTGCGCGATCTCGTCGGCGAAGCGTGCCGCGGCGCGCATCGGTCCGACGGTGTGCGAACTCGACGGCCCGATGCCGATCGAGAACAGGTCGAACACGCTGATGGTCATGAGCACTCTTGAATGAACACGGCGAACCTCTAGTCGGCGGATGACGGATCGAGTCACCTCCCCGCTCTGTCCTGAGACCTGAGAGTTTCAGCGACGCCGAGGCGTGCCATTCACCTTCGGTAAGCGCCGGGTCGGCCTGCGCTTTCTCCAGAGTTGCCTCGGCGCGGCGGTACTGGGCCTGAGAGATTCCTGGGGAGGATGTTGCTCCTTCGGCACCCCGAGAATCGGGGATCTCCCGCTGCGCGTCGACAGCGTATTGAGTTGTGGTCCAGCTGACGTGCTGCTGCAGTAACCTACTCGCGATCAGGCGTTGTCGCCATGAAGTCGGGAAAGCTGGATTCGGCGCCCAAGCCGGAAGTGCGGACGTCGCACCTCCAGAACGCTCCGGTGTATAGCGTCTGCATCATTCGCGTCGGTTGACAAGGGGAGTTTGGCGATGAAGAAGCGGATGACAGGCCTGCTGGTGGCGGTGGCGGCTGCGGTGGTGCCGGTGGTAGTGGCACCGGCATCCCATGCCGAGGTGTGCGGCGACGTCGGTGGCCGGCACGTCGCGGTGGGCGGATGCACACACGTCGTCGGCGACGTGGCGGCGGGAGTCGCGTTGGCCAACGATGACGACTGGGCGGTGCAGGAAGCCACCGGTCAGCCGCCGTGCTACACCCCGTCCGGGGTGCCGTACTACACGCCGGGCTCGGACCCCTGCAACTAACGGTTCAGCCGTCGGACTTCTTGATCCGGGGGGCCAGTTGGACGACCTCCGGTACGACGCTGGGGTTCGCGTGCGACATGGTGACCAGCGATACCAGCGTGTTCGCGACATCGCGAAGCGCCGACATCTGAGCCGGAAGCTGGCCCTGCTCCACCCAGGATTCGAACAACTGCGCCAGTAGGTCGCGGTCGGCCCCGCGGAGGATTTCGGTGTCCTGGGTGGGTCCCATGCCGACTCGCACGATGGAGAGCTCCGGGTGCTCGCTGCGCCACGATCGCAGGATCTCGTCGAGGGCGGCCTTGCTGGCGTCGTAGGCGGCCACGCCGGCGCGCGGTCGACCCACGTCGTTGCTCGAGGCGACCAGCACCACGCCGTTCTCGGACAGATGCGGCAGCGTGGCCCGCAGAACGTTGTTGGCGCCGAGCGTGTTCACGCTGAACGCGTGGACCCAGGTGGCCACGTCGGTGTCCTCGATGTGGGCGAACGGCACGACGGTGCTGGTGAACACCACGGCATCGAGCCCGCCGAGCGCGTCGGCCGCGGCGTCGACGACGCGCTTGATGGCCCCGGTGTCCTCCACGTCGAGCTCGAACGCCGAGCCACCGATGTCGTCGGCCAGCTTGGTCAGCAGTTCCATGCGCCTGGCCGCGACGGCCACCTTGGCGCCGCGCTCGCCTGCGCTGACGGCCACCGCGTGGCCGATTCCGGACGACGCCCCGACGACGAGCAGACGCAACCCGTCGGCATCAGCATGTTGAGTAGCCACTGGAAACCACCTTCGGCAAGCACGGTAATACGGTTCTCGTCACCCTAGAGCGTTGACAAAGGATGGCCTAAGTTGGCCCGCCGTCAGCCTCGCCCGCCGGCCTCATACGGCGAGTTTGGCCAGGGTCGGAGCCATCGTCGGAATGGTCGTGGGACTCGACGGCGCGACGTCGACGGGTGTTCGCAGCAGCCTCACCTCCGGCGCATTGCCGATCACGACGCCATGCGCGGTACCCCTTGGGGTGGGGATGTCGATCGTCGTGCCAGAGACGAGGTCGTCGCCGCTGCTGGTGTCGCCCGCGAACCACTCGTTGAACCACTGGACGGACAACTCGTCGACGGCAGGCGGATTCTGCGGTTCGGGGAAGCCCGCAGCGACGTACAGCGCAAACTGGATGAGGGGATTACCGCCCTGCATGGAGTCCGAGTGCACTCCGCCGTCCAGGACGACGCCCTTGTAGCGGTCGGGCCGTCCGGCGCTCAGAGCGTCGTTGACGTTGCTCGTCGAGTTGTAGAGGTTGGGGGGCGCGCCGATCTCGCGGACCGGGATGAATCCGGTCAGCGCCTGCTTGTCGTTCAGCTTGGCCAATGCGTTGGGCAGCGTGTCCGCGAACGGGACGCCGTCGAGCAGAATCACGCCGATCAGGTCCGCGGCCGCGCAACCGTCGACCGTGCAGTCGTCGGCGAGGTCGCCCGCCGCACCGGAGACCAAGTTGGCGCCCAGCGAGTGACCCGACAACGCGAACTTCTGCGGCAAGGCGGCGTCCGCCCCGTACCTGGTGGCGAAGCCCGCGTCGATCGCGCTTTGGGTCAGCGCCTCGCGGTTGCCCTCGAACAGGTCGCCGATCGCTGCCGACATCTCGGACCCCCCGAGCCAGTTGGCGTCGCCGGCAAAGGGATTCGACGACAGCGTGGGGGTTACGACGATGCTCTGCGTCTTCTCGGCGAGGTTTGCGGCGGTGTAGCTGTACATCGGGCCGAGGGCCAGGAAACCATGCTGCAGCAGGATCATGTGCGCAGGCACGTCCGTGCCCTCGGGGTAGTACCAGTTGGCCGCCACCCGTTGGCCGGTGCTCAACAGGATCGTCGAACTTCGTACCGTGACGGTGCTACCAGGTGGTAGCACCGGCGGGCCGGTGACCAGCGCTTCGACCGCCTGCACGGTGTTGAAGGCGAGCGATCCCACGTTGACGACCACCGCACCGACGATGCCCTGGATGACGCCGAACACCGTCGGCACCGTCGGCACTGTCGGCACTGTCGGCACCGCGGCCACGGCCGCCACGGGTGCGGTGGCTTCCGAAAGTATCTTTGACGGGGTCGGGTCGGGTTCATCGACGGCACGTGCCACCTGAGGCGCCGCACTCTCGGATGCGACGGTCTCGGTCGCCGGTTGCTTCTTTCGCGCAGTAGTCGCTGCCTGCGTAGTGCGCTTCGTCGTGTGGTCGACCGCGTCCACGGACGCCGCCGCCGTCGGCTCCGACTTCTCGGGGCCGCTCGCCTCGGCCTCGGTTGCCGTTGTCTGGTCGGCGTCCTTCCCGCCGGGCTTGTCGGCGCCGGGCTTGCCGGCGTCCGACGTGGTCATCGGTCGAGGTTTGGGCGCATCCGAACCCTTCGAGTCCGACCCCGCCGAACCCGATGACGTCGAATCCGATGACGACGAACCGCCGGACTGCGCGCCCGTTCCGGAGTCCGCACTCGCCACACTCGCACCGGCGAGCAGCGCCGCCGAGACCCCCGCGGTGACGAGCCCCGCTCCCACCCACACCGACAGCTGTTCCACGCAAGCCCCTGACGTTCGTGTCGATTCACCGCGACGTCGATCCTGACAGGCAGCGCGCTCGGGAGAGGGCCCTTTGGAAGGAGTGCCGACTCGCTCAGGACGAGGCGGAAACCATGATCGCCGAACACGGACTGCGCCGCTTCCCGGCTGTCGACCTCGCGCACCGTCTCCTTGGTGACGGGAATGGCTGGCGGCGCCCTCGACGGTGCACGGATTGATCCGAACGTTACTCGCGCACGGCATGGTCCAGCAGGAGGTCGACTCGGGGCGTTACCGACTTGGGCCTGCCACCCTGCGGTTGGGGAACGTCTACCTCGACACCCTGGAGTTGCGCTCACGCGTCGCCATCTGGGCGGAGAGCCTGGCGCGGCGCACCGGTTGTGCGGTCAGGACCGCGGTGCTGCTGTTCGACGAGATCGTGGTGGTCGCCCACGAGCCGCGACCCGACGGAACTCGACAAATGCCAGAGGTGGGCATCGTGATACCGGCCCATGCGCTCGGCAAGGCGCTGTTGGCGTTCACGCCCGAGAGGAAGGTGGCAGACCTCCGCAGCATGACGGGGGAGACGATCACCGATCCTGCGCTGCTCGAGCTGCAGTTGAAGCAGATCAGGACCACGGGCGTCGCCACCGAGGCCGAAGAGGCCGTGCTCGGTGAATGTGCCACCGCCGCACCGGTGTTCGACGCCTCAGGGGAGCCGGCCGGAGCCATCGGTCTGGTGGTGCCCGCGGCGCGGTGGCCGCTCGACCCCGAGGCGGTCGACGCGCTGCGCGATACCGCACGCACGGTGTCCCGTGAACTCGGTGCACCGGTGTGGCCACCGTGCAGGTAGGTCCTCTCGGGGCGGCGACTCGTCACGCGACGACGTGCGGGTTCGCTATCGTCGGGCGGTGCACCTCGAGGAACTGCAGTGGTTCGTGGCGCTCGCCGAGGCCGAACACGTCACGGATGCCGCCGCCGAACTGGGTGTCAGCCAGCCGACGCTGTCGCGTGCCCTGGCGCGCTTCGAAGATCAGGCGGGGACGCCGTTGTTCGACCGGGTCAATCGGCGGCTGCGGCTCAACGCCTACGGGCAGATCATGCTCGAACACGCCCGACGCAGCATCGCCGAAATGCAATCCGCCGGCGAACGCATCGCCGCGCTGAGGGACCCCGACAGCGGGCGTGTCCGACTCGCGTTCCTGCACTCACTGGCGAGTTGGTATGTCCCCGAACAACTTCGACGATTCCGCGACACCGCCCCGGGAATCGGCTTCGACCTGTTCCAGGGCCCGGCGCCCGACATCAACCATCGAGTGCTCAACGGTCAGGCCGACCTGGCGATCACCGCCCCGCGCCCGGACTCGACCGGCTTCACGTGGCATCGGCTGTACGTCGAACGCCTGTGCCTGGCCGTCCCACCCGGACACCGCTTGGCCACGCGGGCCCGGGTCCGACTGTCCGCCGCGGCGGGGGAGCCGTTCATCGCGCTGGCCCAGCAGTACGGCCTGCGGCAACTCACCGACGAACTGTGTGCCGAAGAAGATCTGGACCCCGACATCGTGTTCGAGGCCACCGAGATTCCCACGGTGGAGGGGTTGGTGGCCGCCGGTTTCGGTGTCGCCGTCGTCCCGGTCCCGCGCGAGGGAGCTGGTGAATCCAAGGCGGTCCACGTCCCGCTCACCAATGCGTCGGCCAAGCGCGAAGTGGGGCTGGTGCGGGACCCCGATCGCCCGCTGTCACCGCCCGCAGCTCGCTTCGCGGACTTTCTGGAGAACTCGTAGCGCGCTCTACCAAGACTGTCCAGCTATGATGCGATGCACGCATGAAGTAGCCAACGTTCATGCATTGGACACATGAACAGCCGTTTTCTACCGTTGCTGCAGTGTCTATCGAACAATCCACCACCGCGCCCGATTGGGTCGGACACGCCCGCGGCTCGGCCGAGTACGGCCGCCTGCTGGCCGCGCTGTTCTGCGCGGGGTTGGCAACGTTCGCGCAACTCTATTCACCTCAGGCGGTGCTGCCGCTCATCGCGGGCGGCCTTCACATCGGCGCGGCCGACGCAGCCCTGACCATCTCGGCGTCCACCGTCGGCCTTGCCGTCGGCGTGATCCCGTGGTCGACGCTGGCCGACCGCATCGGCCGGGTCAAGGCCATGACGATCTCGGTCAGCGTCGCGACGACGGTCGGCCTTCTCGTTCCCTTCGCACCCACCTACGACCTGCTGCTCGCCGGGCGCTTCCTCGAAGGACTGTTCGTCGGTGGCGTGCCTGCCATCGCAGTCGCCTACCTGACCGAGGAGATCGACCCCGCGCACGCTGCCAGGGCAGCGGGCACGTTCGTCGCGGGCACCACCATCGGCGGCCTCCTCGGCCGGTTGGTGTCGAGTCCAGTCGCCGAATTCGCGGGTTGGCGCATGGGGGTCTTCACCGTCGCCCTGCTGTGCGGGATCGCTGCGTTGACCTTCGTCAAGCTCGCGCCTGCGCCCCGCGGCTTCGTCCCGTCGAACCGATCGGGCGCCAACCCCGAGGGCAGCCTGGCCCACCGTCTCGCCGCGAACCTGCGATCCCGTCGGCAACTCGCTCTGTTCACTTTGGCGTTTCTGTTGATGGGCGGATTCGTGGCGCTGTACAACTTCCTCGGCTTCCGGCTGATGGGCGCACCATTCTTCCTGCCGCCGTTCCTCGTCAGCCTGATGTTCCTGGCGTATCTCGCAGGGACCTGGGCCTCGTCGCGCGCGGGTGCCGAGGCGACCCGTTTCGGGCGCAAGCGGGTCCTGTTGGTGTCCATCGTGATCATGGTCGTCGGCATCGCGATCACCTTGAGCGACAACGTGATCGTCGTCCTTGCTGGTCTGGTGATCGCCACGGCGGGCTTCTTCGGGGCGCATTCGATCGCCTCCGGTTGGACGGGTCAGTCGGCCCCGGTCGGGCGGGCGCAGGCATCGTCGCTCTACAACCTGTTCTACTACGGCGGCTCGAGCCTCATCGGATGGTTCGGTGGGGTGGCCTTCGACGGCTACGGCTGGGCGGCGGTGGCCACCACGATCCTGGTGCTCGCCGTCCTCGCCGCCGCCGTCGCGGCACTGTTCCTGCCCGACGAGTCACCCCGCCTCACGGCCCCCCGAGCGGCACCCGCAGCACCTGGCCGATCCTGATGAGGTTTGGGTCGTCGATGGAGTCCCGGTTGGCGACGAAGAGCCGTGGCCACGTATTGGCGTCGCCGTAGGCGCCCAATGCGATGCCGGACAGCGTGTCACCCGCCACCACCTGGTGCGTCTGGAAGCCGGCGTACGACGTGCCCAAGAGCACCCGCCCGAACGTCACTGGCACGGTGACGCGGAAGTCGTTCTGGGGCAATCCGCTTGGATTATCGGCTGCCACCGTCAAGACGCCTTCTGGCGTGAGTGGTGCACCGACCGCCACTGGAAAGTCGAACAGCGTGAAAAGGAATCCGCTGTTGGGTACGAACATCGGCGACACGGTGGCCAGCACGTTTCCGTGATCGTCCTTCAGCACTGCTGAGCCGATGACGCCCTCGTTGGCCCGGCCCAGCCCGCACAGGCTGAAACCGTCGCCGACGATGTCGTACGGACGGGGACTACGTACCGCGATCTTCGGGAACTCCGCCATGATTGCTCCATCCGGCGGTCAGCCTGGTGATCGCCGTCTGATAGATCGTGTTCCCGGGTCGCCGTGTTGTCCTCGGTTTGAACATCTTCATCGAAGGTCGCGCCATCGTCTAAAGGACGTCGATGATGTCGTTCTTGAGTGCCTCGGCCTGGGTGCCGAAGACGGCTTGGACGTTGTTGCCGACCTCGATGACCCCGGCCGCACCGAGACCCTTCAGGCGCGCCTGATCGACCTTGCCCGTGTCGGCGACCTCCATCCGCAGGCGGGTGATGCAGGCGTCGACGTTGACGAGGTTCTCCCGACCGCCGAATGCCGCGATGAGTTGCTCGGCCTTGCTGTCGGTTGCGGATGGAGCGGGTGCGGTGATCGTCTCGGTGGCGATACCTGGGCCACCGGCCGTCACGGTGGTGGCGGCGTCGGATCCTTCGCCGAGGTTCGCCCGCTCCTCCGCCTCGAACTCGCTCTCCGGCTCCCGGCCGGGAGTCTGCATGTTCCACTTCGTGATCGCGAATCGGAACAGCAGGTAGTAGACGACGAAGAACACGACGCCCATGCCGATGAGAAGCGGAATGTTCTTCGCCGCAGGCGCGGTGCCGTAGAGCAGTAGGTCGATCAGGCCAGCAGAGAACGAGAATCCCAGGTGTATGTCGAGTAGGTAGGCGATGGCCAGGGACAGGCCGGTGAGGAGGGCGTGGATGACGTACAGCGGGAAGGCCACGAACATGAACGCGAACTCGAGGGGTTCGGTCACGCCGGTCAGGAACGCCGTCAGCGCCGCCGCCGACAGGATGCCGACCGCGACCTTGCGCTGCTTCTTGTTCGCGACGTGGATCATGGCCAGCGCCGCCGCGGGCAGACCGAACATCAGGATCGGGTAGAAGCCCGAGGTGAGGATGCCCGCCGACGGATCGCCCGCGGCGAAGCGGGTGAGTTCACCGGTGACGACCTTGCCGTCCGGCGTCTGGTAATCGCCGTAGATGAACCAGACGAACGAGTTCACGATGTGGTGCAGCCCCAGCGGTATCAGCATGCGGTTGGCGAACCCGTAGATGAACGCGCCGATGGCTCCCGAGCCGCCGATGAACTTGCCGAGGCCGGTCAGACCCGCGTCGAAGAGCGGGTAGCAGTAGCTCATCGCGAACGCCAGGAACAGGCAGGCCAGTGACACTACGATCGGGACGAAGCGCCGACCCCCGAAGAAGCCGAGATACGAAGGCAATTGGATGGTGTGGTACTTGTCGAACAGCCACGCCGTGAGCAGGCCGACCACGATTCCCGCAAATACGCTGTAGTTGATCTGGGCCTGGTCACCCGCCTTGTCGACCTCGCCTGCGAGAACGAGCGGCGACATGGTCTTGAACACGGCCTGCACCACGAGGTAGCCGACCACGGCAGCCAGCGCGGTCGAACCGTCCGCCTTCTTGGCGAATCCGATGGCGACACCGACCGCGAACAGAAGGGGGAGGTTGCTGAAGATCGCGTCGCCCGCCGCGCTCATCGCGTGGAAGAACGGCCCGATGACCGGTGCCTTGATTCTGCCCAGCAGATCGTCCTGGCCCAGCCGGAGCAGGATTCCCGCCGCGGGCAGTACCGCGATCGGCAGCATGAGGCTCTTGCCGAGCCGCTGCAATTGCGCAAAGCCGGGAATCCGTAGACTCGACTTCTTCTGCGTTCCTTCAGTTTTCGTCGTGCCGCTCATCTCCGGTCACCCTTCTCTGCCGCAAAAGTAGCCCGCCGCCGAAGCTGTGCGGAAGCTTAGACGAGAACCCGTGAACACGAGACCGACTTGCGCCGGTGCTCGTATTGTGGGGCGCATGAGCACGACACACGTCCTCGCCCCGGTCCCCGGGCGCGCGGTTCCGCTTCAAGACGTCCCAGACCCCGTGTTCTCCCAGGGCATGGTGGGCTACGGTGCCGCCGTCGAACCACCGCGGGGTGTCGTCGAGGCGGTCGCTCCGGTCGGCGGCACGCTCTTGAAGCTGCTTCCGCACGCCTACATCGTCATGACGCCGGACAACGTCGGCGTTCTGGTCCACCTCGGTCTGGACACCGTCGCGCTGAAGGGCGAGGGCTTCACAGCGCACGTCACCCAGGGCGACGTGGTCACCGCGGGTCAGCTCGTCATCACCTACGACGTCCCGGCGATCGTGGCCAAGGGCCTCAATCCGATTGTCCCCGTGGTGATCATGGACGAACGCGAAGCCGGCAATATCGTCGCCGCGGAAGCCGTCTTCGAGGGCGCGGACCTCGACTCCGGTGCAGGCCTCTTCACCGCGAACAAGTAAATGGAAGTCGTCATCTGCCGCGACTCCAAGGAGATCGGCCGAATCGCCGCCGACGCCATCGGCGCGCTGCTCGCGCGCAAACCCGAGGCGGTCCTGGGGCTGGCGACCGGATCGTCGCCGCTGGTGATCTACGACGAATTGGCCACCCGCTACGACGACGGGCTGATCTCGTTCCGGCGGGCGCGCGGATTCACTCTCGACGAGTACGTCGGACTGCCCGCCGACCACCCCGAGCGGTACCGGACGGTCATCGACGGGGTCTTCGTGTCCCGGGTGGACTTCGCCCCCGGCGCAGTCCAGGGTCCCGACGGCGGGGCTGCCGACATCCCGGCCGCGTGCGCGGCGTACGAGGACGCGATCCGGGCCGCGGGCGGTGTCGATCTGCAGATCCTCGGGATCGGGACCGACGGGCACATCGCGTTCAACGAGCCGGGGTCCTCGCTGGCTTCCCGGACGCGGATCAAGACGCTGACAAGACAGACACGACTCGACAACGCCCGATTCTTCGGTGACGACGTCGAATCGGTGCCGACGCACTGCCTGACCCAGGGACTCGGGACCATCATGGAGGCCAGGCATGTGATCCTGGTGGCCACCGGTCGCAGCAAGGCCGAAGCGGTGCACCACCTGGTGGAGGGCGCGGTGAGCGCCATGTGGCCGGCGACGATCCTGCAGCATCACCCGCACGTCACGGTTCTGCTCGACGACACTGCGGCGCGCAGGCTCCAACTCGTCGACTACTACCGCGAGACGTACCGCTCCAAGCCGCGATGGCAAGGCATCTGAGCGATGCCGTGTTGATGACTGCCGACACCCTGCTGACTGGCCGAGAACTGTTGCGGCCCGGCTGGATCGAGATCGCGGATCACGTGGTGTGCGCGATCGGCGGGGGTGCCGCGCCGCGGGCTGCCGACCGCGATCTCGGGGCGGTGACGATGGTGCCCGGTTTCGTCGACACGCATCTGCACGGTGGCGGAGGAGCCAACTTCACCGCCGCCGTCCCGGCCGAGACCGCCACCGCCGTCGAGCTCCATCGCAGGCACGGCAGCACCGCACTCGTCGCCTCCCTGGTCACCGCCGATCCGGACGAATTGCTCAGGCAGGTAGGTGAATTGGCCGGTGACGTCCGAGCCGGCCTGATCGACGGGATTCACCTGGAGGGCCCGTGGCTCTCGGCCAAGCGCTGCGGTGCCCACCAACCGTCCCTGATGCGCGACCCGGATCCAGTCGAGATCGACCGCGTCCTCGACGCCGGTGGCGGCACCATTCGGATGGTCACCATCGCACCCGAACGTGACGGTGCACTGGCGGCGATCGGCCAACTCGTCGCGGCAGGCGTGGTGGTTGCCGTCGGTCACACCGAGGCGACCTACCGCCAGACAGGGGCGGCGATCGCGGCCGGTGCGACGGTGGGCACCCATCTCTTCAATGCGATGCGCCCCATCGATCGCCGTGAGCCGGGCCCCATCATTGCGCTGCTCGAGGACTCCCGCGTGACCGTCGAGCTGATCACCGACGGTGTCCACGTCGACCCCGCCATCTACCGACACGTGACGCAGAGCGTGGGACCCGACCGCGTCTCGCTGGTGACCGATGCGATGGCGGCGACCGGGATGGCCGACGGCCGCTATCACCTGGGGCCGTTGGCGGTTGACGTGGTCGATGGCGTGGCGACGGTGGCGGAGACCGACACGATCGCCGGGAGCACGGCGACCATGGATCGGATGTTCGGTTTCGCGGTCGAGCACAGCGGGCTGCCCCGCGACGAGGCGCTCGAACTGGCCGTGCGGCAGGCCTCGCTCAATCCCGCGAAAGCGTTGGGATTACCCGCTCTTGGCTTGGCCCCCGGTGCCATTGCCGATGTGGTGCTGCTGGACTCGAGCCTCGAGGTGACGGGTGTGATGCGCCGTGGATCGTGGGTCGTCGAACCCGCCGGCGGATGAGTGTCATCGGGCGGGACGGCGCGCTGACTTTCAATCAAGATCCAACACCGTGCTCGCCTGCAGCTACCATCGCGATTGGGGGGTGAACGATATGAGCGCTACGCCCACTCTGGACGCGCGGGCGTCCGTGGGGTGGTTGCGGCGCTTCGCCCGCACGACGCCAGGTGTGGTCGGGCTGGTCGCGGTCGTCGTGGCGGCATCGTGCGTGCTCGCCGGCGTCGTCGTCGGCGGCCAACTCGATGGCCGGATCGCGGAGAGCACTTCGGTTCTCGACCGTTCCGAGCCGTTCGCGTATTCCGCGCAGAAGCTCTACGCCGCGCTGTCGGCCGCCGATGCTGCCGCCGCAACGGAATACCTGTCCGGCGGGCTCGAGACGGCCGTGATGCGATTGCGCTACCAACAAGCCCTTGCCGACGCCGCAGAGGCACTGACCGATGCCACTTTGGGAGCCACCGACGCGGACACCCGGACTGCGCTGGCGCAGATCTCGGCCGACCTGGCTGCCTACACCGGTCAGGTCGAATCGGCGCGGGCCAACAACCGACAGGGATTCGCGGTCGGGGCAGCGTACTTCCGGGAGGCCTCCTCGTTGATGCAGACCTCGATGCTTCCCAGCGCCGAGCGGATCTATACCGGCGGCCTCGCCGCGGTCGACGAGGACCAGCGCGCGGTAGGAGCACTCCCGATCGTCGGCCTGGTGCTGCTGGTCGTCGTGCTGGTGGTGATCGCGGCCGGGTCGCTGATCCTGATCGGGCGAACCAACCGGCAGTTCAACAGAGGTCTGATCGGCGCGGCAGTCGCGGTGGTGCTCGTCATCGCGTGGATCGTCGTGGCCAACGGTTTCGCCGCGAGCAACATCGAGCAGAGCCGCACCGGGGGCACCGCCCGATTCGAGAAGCTCGCCAATGCCCGCGTCCTCGCCAGGAAGGCCAGGACCGACGAGACCCTGCAGCTGATCTCGCGCGGGGACATCACGGCAGGGGAGAAGTCGTTCAACGATCACATGGCCCAGCTGTCCACGTCGCTCGACCAAGGGCCCGCGACCGCCGCCGATGCCGTCCTCAAGTGGACCGCCAGCCATCGCAAGCAGGTGGAGCTGACTCAGGGTGGCGACTATCAGGCCGCGGTCGGACAGGCGATCGGCGGTGATCCCGACGCCTCGGCAGCGCAGTTCGCCGCGGTGGAAGCGAGCCTGAGTGACGCGATCGAACAGACCCGCGCAACACTGCGCGACGACGTGTCCGCGGCGGGCGCCCGGCTGGCGTGGAGCCCGACGGGCACGCTGGTGCTGATGGTGATCGCCGCCGCGGCAGCCGTCGTCGGGTTGTGGCCTCGGCTCAAGGAGTTCCTGTGAAGGCGCGATTCGCCGTGGCGCTGGTCGTCGCCCTCGTCGCCGGCTGCGGAGCACCGGAGTCACCGCAGGCGGTCACGGTCACGCCGGTCAACGCCATGCCAGGCGGGGCGGAGGAGATCACGGCCGCACCTGCCGCCGGAAACAAGGACTGCGGCGACAGGGAAGCGAGCCTGCGTTCTGGTCCGCAGCCCGGTCCCGGCGCCATGCCACCCGGTTCGGCGATGGCTGCCATCGTCGAGCGTGGACGACTCATCGTCGGGGTCGACCAGGACACGAAACTGTTCGGCTCGCGAAACCCTGCCACGGGCGGGCTGGAAGGCTTCGACATCGACCTTGCCCGCGAACTCGCCCGCAGCATCTTCGGCGATCCCAGTCGCGTCGATCTGTTGGTGGTCACCGCGGCCCAACGGGAGACGGCCTTGCAGGAGGGCCAGGTGGATCTGGTGGTCCGGACCTACTCGATCACCTGTGACCGCAGGAAGGTGGTCGCCTTCTCGACGACGTACTTCCTGGCCAAACAACGCATCCTGGCGGTGAAGGGGTCCGGAATCCGTTCTGCCGCCGACCTTTCCGGCAAGCGGGTGTGTGCCGTCAAGGGCACCACCTCACTGACGGCCTTGTTCGCCCTGGACCCGAGACCCACGCTGTACGGGGTGAAGGCATGGACCGACTGTCTGGTGATGGTGCAGCAGGGCCAGGTCGACGCGATCAGCACCGACGACGTGGTGCTGGCCGGACTCCAGCTCCAGGACCAGATGAACCTGGAATTGGTCGGCGACAGCATCGGTGCCGAGCCCTACGGTGTTGGCGTCAAACTGGAGAACAGCGACCTGGTGCGATTCGTCAACGGCGCACTCGAGCAGATGCGCGACGACGGGACGTGGGAGCGCCTCTACCGAACCTGGTTGAGCAGCCTCGGACCGTCACCGGGTCCGCCGATGGCGCGATACCAGGACTGACCATGTTGACCACCGAGGAGATCGACCGCGAACTCGATGCGCGCACCAGGGAGGTCAACGCTGCCTCGGCCACGCTGTTGGAGCTCGACAACCATCCGGGGCTGCAGCACGTGCGTCGCTATCCGCCGACCGGCGCGACCGCCCAGAGGTGGACTGCCGTCGAAAAGTCCCTCGAACAGTTGTGGCAGGACGTGTCGCGGATGACCTCGATTCTGGAGTCCGCGAAGGCGGTGCGGACGCGACGGTCAAAGCTCGACGAGGACGACCGCGTCGAGTTGACGAAGTGGTTGCGCGAACGTCCGCTCGAGGTCTCGCGCGAGCGAATTCCCTTGGCAAAGCGGGTGATCACCGGTCCGGGTGAAGCCGTCGGCTACGTCGGTCTAGCCGACCTCTCCGAAGACATGCGCGATGCCTATCCCGCGGTGGCCGAGTTCCTCGACGACGTGGATCGGATCAACTCGCTGATCGTGGACCGGCTCGCGCCGTTGCGGCAGCGACTCGACGACGCCGGCGCGGCCTTCCCCGCGGAGGTCGCGCAACTGTTGGCGGATTCGGCGACCGACCCGCTGTCGCTGACGGAGCACGACGTGGAAGACCGCATCCGCATCATTGCCGAGCAGGTCGAACGCCGGTCGGCCGAACTCGCCGAACTGGCTGCGCTGCGGGCGAACTGGTCCGACGCCGTCGCCGAGACGGCGGCGCTACTCGACGCCCTGCGGCAAGGGGTGGACCGCGTCGTGGAGGTCCGTGCGAAAGCCGAACGCGACGTGGTGTCTGGTCCGCTCCCGGTGCACGAGGACGCCGAGCCCGGCCTGCGGGCCGAGCTCGGATCGATGAGCACGCCCGATCCCCCCGCCCTGCGGTCCCTGCGACAACGGATCGAGGCGGCGCGCAGAGTCGTGGCCGACGACGAAGAACTTGCGCAGGGCCTGCTCGACCGCCGCGTCGAGCTCAAGGGGCGGCTGACGGCCTACCAGGCGAAAGCCGCCCGGCTGGACCTCGGAGAGGATCGAGACCTGTTGGCCTGCAGCCGAATCGCCTCTGGGCTCCTACATAGGCAGCCGTGTGACCTCCGTGCCGTCACCAGGGCGGTATCCGACTACCAGCAGTTGCTCGTCGAGAAGCAGGGGACCGCGAAATGACCTGCGCCGAACCAGGGTGCGGTGGGACCGTCGTCGACGGCTACTGCGATGTCTGCGGCACCGCCCCACCACCGCCGGGCGCGGCACCCATGCCGTCGACGCGGACATCGGCGGCGACCGCAGGTGCCAGGAGCACGGCGGCCAGTCGTCCGACCGCTCGATCGGCGGGAACGGCGCGCACCGGATCGTCGAGGTCCTCCAGTGCCCGCGGCCGACTGGGTGCCGGTGTCATCGCGATGCCGCGAGTCCCGAAGGGCAACCCGGCGGCTGCCATCCTGACCGATCCCAAGGTTCCGGAGGGGAGCCGGTTCTGCGGCAACACCGACTGCGGCAAGCCGGTCGGCCGGAGCGGCGACGGCACTCCTGGGCGCGTCGAGGGGTTCTGCACCCAGTGCGGGACGCGATACTCGTTCGTTCCCAAGCTGTCTCGCGGTGACCTCGTCGGTGGTCAGTACGAGGTGCAGGGTGCCATTGCGCACGGTGGACTCGGCTGGATCTACCTCGCGGTCGACCGCAACGTGCGCAATCGCTTCGTGGTGCTCAAGGGCCTCATCAATTCCACCGACGCCGACGCCATGGCCGCCGCCGCAGCCGAGGTCGACACGCTGTCCGGGGTTGAACACCCGAACATCGTCAAGATCTACAACTTCGTCGAGCATCAGGATGAGGGTGGCGCGGCTCCCGTCGGTTACATCGTGATGGAGTACGTGGGCGGCACGTCGCTGAAGCAGATCCGCAAGGCGTTGGGCGGTCCGCTGCCCGCCGATCAGGCCGTGGCGTACCTCGTCGAGATCGCACCCGCCATCGCCTACCTCCACGCCCAGGGTCTCGCCTACTGTGACTTCAAGCCGGACAACGTGATGCAGACCGAAGAGCATCTGAAGCTGATCGACCTCGGAGCCGTCATCGCCATGGACGACCAGGACAGCGCGATCTTCGGTACCGCCGGCTATCAGGCGCCGGAGATCGCCCAGACCGGACCCACCGTCGCCAGTGACGTATACACCGTCGGGCGCACCCTCGCCGTGCTCGTCATGGACGTGCCGCAGGAGCACGGACGCTTCGTCGACCAACTGCCCGGCCCCGATACGGTGCCGGTGCTCGCACGGTACGAATCGCTGTACCGCGCAATACTTCGCGCCACCGACCCCGACCCGGCGCGTCGATTCTCGTCCATGGAGGAGATGGCCGATCAGCTGACCGGGGTGCTGCACGAGATCGCGTCCGCCGACACGAACGTCGAACAGCCCAGGATGTCGACCTACTTCAGCCCGCAGCGTGACGTGTACGGCGCAGGCCGGGACGTCCCGGTGAAGCCCTCGGGTGTGATCGCCGCGCTGCCGGTCCCGGTGGTCGACCCGACCGACCCTGGCGCCGCTCTGCTCGCGACCACCAGTGGCACGCCACCCGCACAGCTCGAACATGCGCTGCACCTGGCCCGCGGCGGAGCCAACCAGGGCAAGGGCACCTCCGTCGAGATTCCGCTGCGGCTGGTTCGCGCGTCGTTGGAGCTCGGTGCCGCCAAGGAGGCCCGCACGCGGCTGAACGAGCTCGAGGCGATGGTTCCCGGGGACTGGCGGCTGCTGTGGTACAGCGGGCAGTGCGCGCTGCTCGAAGGTGAATTCGACGAGGCGGCAAGTGATTTCGATACCGTCCTAGCGACGTTGCCCGGCGAGTTGGCGCCGAAGCTGGCGATAGCAGCGACAGCGGAACTTCGAGAGGCTCGCGACGAGGCCATGCGCTACTACGAGATGGTGTGGCGAACGGACCGCAGCTACGTCAGCTCCGCCTTCGGACTGGCCAGGCAACGGGACCGGGCGGGAGACCGCGCCAACGCGGTCGCGGCGCTCGACCAGATCCCGGCTGCCTCGGCCCATTTCACCGATGCAGGCTCCACCGCGATCGAGATCCTGCTCGAGGGGCGCACGTCCGAGAACCTCGACGAACAGACGTTGCTCGATGCGGACAAGCGGGCCGGTGCGCTCAACGTCGAATCCACCGCCAAGCGGGCGATGATTCGGCTGCGGGTACTGGGCGCCGCGTTGGGCTGGCTGCAGGCGGGACACCAGTCCAAGACCCCGCGCCTGCTCGGCGTCGATTTCGACGAGTCGGGTGTGCGCGCCGGGATGGAGCGCTGTTACCGCGAACTGGCCCACGAGGCGACCGGTGTGTGGGACCGCATCGATCTGGTGGAGAAGGCCAACGCGATCAGGCCGAGGACACGGGTATGACTGCCGAACAGACCGCGTGCCCGAAATGCGCAGCGCCGGTTGGGCAATCCGACCGCTTCTGTGAGAGCTGCGGGGGGCCCCTCTTCGAGGTGCCCACGCCGGAATTCAGCCGCGTCGCGATACCCCAGCCCGGAGTGCCCATCGAGGGGCCGTGCGCCGACTGCGGCAACGACGCCTTCTCCGACGGGTACTGCACCGGATGTGGCCATCGTCGCGCCGAGCCCGATCGTGACGAAGCTCAGCTCGGCCCCATCGCACTCATCACCGACCGCGGACTGCACCACCCCCGAAACGAGGACGCCGCTGCGGCAGGCATGGTGACCGGCGTCCAGGGGCAGCGATACGCCTTCGCCGTTGCCGTGTGCGACGGAGTGTCCACCTCGGGTGAGCCGCAGATGGCCTCGGTCGCCGCATCCAAGGCCGGGGTCGAGGGAATGCTCGCCGCGGTCGCCAGGTCCAGCACGACACACGACGCGGTGTTGGCGGGGCTGGCGGAGGCGACCAGGGCGGCGGCGGAGGCCGGCGCCGGAGTGGACCCGGCGAACGCGCCGTCGTGTACCTACACCGCCGCCACCGTCGTATCGAATTCCGAAGGGAAGGTGGAGATCACGGTCGGAAACGTCGGAGACAGCAGGGCGTACTGGCTGCCCGATCCGCCCGAACCCCCGCAGCAGTTGACGGTCGACGACTCGGTGGCGCAGGAACTGATGACGGCCGGTGCCGCCGCGAATTCGGAATTCGTCCTGCGCGGTGCGCACACCATCACGCGATGGCTCGGTGCAGACTCCGAACCCAAGCCGTGGTCGGACTCGAGCGTGCAGACCATCACCCTCGTCGGCCCCGGTTCACTGGTGATGTGCTCCGACGGTCTGTGGAACTACCTACCGGAAGCTGTCGACATCGCACGGTTCTGCGCAAGGACCGACCCGGTCGCGGCGGCACGCGCACTCACCGAGTACGCGCTGCAGGCCGGCGGCGACGACAACATCACCGTCACGGTGATCCCGATCGGAGGAACCACATGAGTTCAGCTCAGCAGCAGGGTATTTCGGTTGAGGTTGACCACAATCAGTATCTGTCCGAAGGATCCGGGACGGTGGATGCGATCGTCAGCATCACCGTCGGGAACGACGTCGCGGTGGCGGCCGCGCCAACGGAACGCGTCGAGGCGATCATCATCGACTGTTCGACGTCGATGCTCAAGCCCGCAGGCAAGTTCGACGCCGCCAAACGGGCGACGGCGGCCGCCATCGACGAGCTCAGCGACGGCACCTACTTCATCGTCGTCGCCGGGACCGCGCAGGCCGCCGCCGTCTATCCCGTCGACTCGGTGCCGACGCGGGCCAGCGCAGCGACCAAGGCCGAGGCGGCGCGGGTGGTCGACGGTCTGCGGCCCAACGGCGGCACCGCGATGGGCACCTGGCTTGCCTACGTGCGCGACATCGTCGGGCGCTTCCCTGGTGCCCTCACCCATGCGATCCTGCTCACCGACGGCAAGGACGAGCACGAAACCCCCGAACAGCTGCATCGGGAAATCGCGCTCTGCGTAGGACAATTCACCTGCGACTGCCGCGGTGTGGGCACCGCGTGGCGCGTCGACGAACTGCGCTCGATCTCGTCGGCGTTGATGGGCACCGTGGACATCGTGGCGGATCACGAAGACCTCGCTGCGGATTTCGCGGCGATGATGCGGACGTCGATGAGCAAGTCGATCCCGGATCTGACGCTGCGGCTCTGGACTCCAGCGGGAGCCGTCGTCGAGTTCGTCAAGCAGGTCGCGCCGACCGTGGAGGATCTGACCCACCGACGCGTCGATACCGGCACGCAGATAGGGGAGTACCCGTTGGGCTCCTGGGGGGCCGAGGATCGTGATTACCACATCCAGGTCGCGGTCGAACCTGCCGCGGCAGGCAAGGAGAAGTTGGCGGCCCGCGTCAGCGTGGTGGCCGGCGAGGAAATTCTGGGCCAGGGTCTCGTCAACGCCGTGTGGACCGCCGACACCGCGCTGTCGGCGCGGATCAGTCGCCGGGTGGCGCACTACACCGGTCAGGCGGAGCTGGCGCAAGCCGTTCAGGACGGCCTGGCTGCGCGCCGGGACGGGGACGTGGTGACCGCGACCGCGAAACTGCAGCGCGCCATGGAACTTGCGGTGGAATCGGGCAACGACGACAAGGTCTCGGAGCTCGGCAAGGTCATCGAAGTCGATGAGCGGACCGGAACGGCTCGCCTCAAACGCGAGGTGGCGGCGGCCGACGAGATGGCCCTCGACGCCCGCTCGACGAAGACCGCCCGAGTACGGAAGGAGAAGCCGGCCTGATGGCGATCTGTGCAGAAGGACACACCTCGACCGCCGAGGACTATTGCGACGTGTGCGGTGCCCCGATGGGGTCTCCCGCGGCGGCGGTCGCGTCGCCACCCGCGGCAGCGGCGAAGGCATGCCCCGCATGTGGGGCGTCGGTCAGCGGCCGCTTCTGTGAAACGTGCGGCCACGATTCCGCGCTGCCCGCGCCCGCAACCCCCCAAGCGGCCCCGGTCGTGTGGACGGCCGTCGTGACCGCCGACCGGGAGTTCTACGAGCGCGTCATCGCCCGCGGCGGCCCCGACACCGTCGACTTTCCGCAGTTCTTCCCCGAACGGCGAATCACACTGGCACGTGACACCGCGTTGATCGGAAGGCACAACCGCGACCAGGGCGTGACACCAGAGATAGACCTCGGTCTTCAACCCGCCGACCGCGGTGTGTCGACCCAACACGCGGTGCTGCGGATCCGCGACTCCGGGCCGACCATCACCGACCTCGGATCCACCAACGGAACCAGCCTCAACGGCAGCGAAGACCTTCTGGCCAACGGCGAGGAGACGCCGCTCGTCGATGGCGATCGCATCCATATCGGCGCGTGGACGACGATCACGATCACCTGCGAGCCGTAATTTACGTCTCCGACAGTCTGGCCATTGCCCTGACCAGGGTGTTGGGCACAGACTGAGGGCAGGTCCGGGAATTGGGGGGACTGTGACCGAGCCGAACGACCGAACATCGCGTACGTCGAGACAGTCGTTTCGACTGCACCAGGAGCTGAAGGCCGCGCGGAATCAGTCGGCGGCCAGCCGCGAAATCCTCGCCGCTCTCGGCAGGGACGCGGCCAATACCGGCGCGGTGCTCGACGCGATCGTGGAGTACGCCGCGCGACTGTGCGGAGCGCGGGCCGCTCAGCTCTTCCTCGCCGATGGCGACGTGTTCCGCGTCTCGCGGGTCTCGGGCGAGACCCCGGAGGAGTACCGCGAATACCTGGTCGAGAATCCGCTCGCCAGGAACCGCTTGTCGATGGTCGGGCGGGCGGCCGAGGACAAGCGCACCAATCAGATCGCCGACGTACTCAAAGACGACGGATACGGACGCACCGACCTGCAGAAGCTCACCGGCTTTCGCACCCTGCTCTCCACGCCGATGCTGTTGGAGGACGAGGTCGTCGGCGTGCTGTCCATGTGGCGGACCGACGTCGCGCCCTTCAATGACCAAGAGACCGAACGCCTCGAGGAGTTCGCCGCTCAGGGCGCCCTCGCCCTGCGCCAGACCAACCTGATGCAGACCCTCAAGTCCAGGGAAACGCTGTTGTCGAGCAAGGTCGGGCAGTTGGAGGCCCTGCGGGAGGTGGGCGAGGCGGTCGGCTCGAGCCTTGACCTCGACGTGGTGTTGGACCAGGTCGTCAGCAACGCCGTGCGGCTCACCAACCGCGGCTTCGGCGACATCACCCTGCGCACCGACGGCGGCTCGATCCTGGAGTACGACGAATCCACCGCCGCCTTCCACGTCCATGCGGTCGGCAGCAGTCCGGGCCTTCTCGACAAGCTGCGGGCGGTCAGCATCCATCGGGACTCGACACTGGTCGGTCGCACCGCGCTCGAGCACCGGCCGGTCGAGGTTCCCGATCTGTCCCGGGTAGAACGCGACCCCTACTTGGAGGTCCTGTTCCGCGACGGCTGGCGTTCGGTGTTGGCCGTCCCCATGCTCCGCGGTCAGAAGGTCGTCGGGGTGCTGGTGATCCGCCGCCGCGGCACCGGTGCCTATCCCGCTGACGTGATCACGCTGCTGGAGACCTTCGCCAGCCAGTCGGCGCTGGCCATCGTCAACGCACGACTGTTCCGTGAGCTGGAGACCAAGACCACCGAGCTAGAAGTCGCCAGCCGCCACAAGTCGGAGTTCCTGGCGAGCATGTCGCATGAACTGCGGACGCCGTTGAATGCGGTGAACGGGTTCTCCGAGGTGCTGCTGAATCGCTCGTTCGGCGAGATCAACGAGCGTCAAGAAGGGTATCTGCGCGACATCTGGAACTCGGGCAAACACCTCGTCGCGTTGGTCAACGACATCTTGGACCTGGAGAAGGTCATCGGCGGCCACGTGGAGCTGGAGCCGAGCACCTTCCTGGTGAGCAGCGCCATGGAGGCCACCTGGGCGATGCAACGCGAGCGCGCGATTCAGCACGCGATCACCGTGACGCTCGACGTCGCCGACGACGTCGACCTGATCGACGCCGACGAGCGGCGTTTCAAGCAGGTGTTCCTCAACCTGCTGTCCAACGCCGTGAAGTTCACCCCCGACGGCGGCAGCGTGTGCGTCCACGCCCGCCGGGACGGAACCGAACTGGCGGTCACCGTGACCGACACCGGCCCAGGGGTGGCTCCCGAGGACCAGGAGCGGATCTTCGATGCCTTTCAGCAGGGCAGCCGTGGAGCTCCCAAGGAGGAGGGCACCGGTCTGGGCCTGACGTTGTCACGGCGATTCGTCGAACTGTTCGGCGGACGGATGTGGCTCGACAGCACCGTGGGCGTCGGAAGCACGTTCGGGTTTTCGCTGCCAGGGCTGCGGGAGCCGCGGCGCGAGGACGCCGCACCGAAACTCGGCGGACTTCCGGTCATCGTGCTCCTCGACGAAGACGTGGCGTCGCAGGATCTCGTCGAGGCATACCTGGATGGCTTTCCGACCGAAGTGATGCGGGCGTGGGACGGCGAGAAGGCACTCGAGCTCATTCGCACGGTGCGGCCTGCCGCGGTCGTACTCGAGGTGAGACTGCCGCGGCTGGACGGCTGGCAGGTGATCACCCGACTCAAGGCCGACCCTGCCACGGCGGCAATTCCGGTGATCGTCGCCTCGACCGTCGACGACCGGCCGCGGGGTCTCGCGCTCGGCGCGGCCGCCTATCTCCTCAAGCCGATCCGGCGCGACCAACTCGTCGATGCCTTGCAACGCGTCGGTGCGCTGGCCGAGGCGCAGGCGTCGTGACGAACACCCCGGTGACCGTGCTGGCGGTTGACGATCAGTCGATCAACTTGCGGCTCCTCGATGCGGTACTCACCCCTCGCGGGCATCGGGTGATTCCCGCGTCGTCGGGGACCGAGGCGCTCGCGCTGCTCGAGACCGAGGACGTCGATCTGGTCCTACTCGACATCCTCATGCCGGGCATGGACGGCTACGAGGTCTGCCGAAGGATACGGTCAACGCCTGCAACGGAATTCCTCCCGGTCGTGATGATCACGGCCAGCGGAAGTGAACAGCGACTCGTCGCCCTCCAGTCGGGTGCCGACGACTTCGTCATGAAGCCCTTCGATCAGGCGGAGTTGCTGGCCAGGGTGGCGTCGCTGGCGCGGATCAAGCGCTACCACGACACCGTCCTGCGTCAAGCCGACGAGCTGGCTCAGTGGAACACCGAGCTCGAGAATCGGGTCGCGCAACAGTTGGAGGAACTGGAGCGGGCCAGCCGCCTGCGCCGCTTCCTGTCACCACAACTGGCCGAACTCGTCGTCGGCGACGAGAACCTGCTGCAGAGCCACCGCCGTGAGATCGTCGTCGTCTTCTGCGATCTGCGGAACTTCACGCCCTTCGCCGAAGCCAGCGAGCCCGAAGAGGTGATGGGCGTGCTCGCCGAGTACCACCGCGCCATCGGGTCGCTGGTACACGAGTACGAAGCCACCCTGGAGCGGTTCACCGGCGACGGGATCATGGCCTTCTTCAACGATCCGGTCCCGCAGGACGATGCCGCCGAGCGGGCCGTCCGGATGTCGATCGGCATCCGTGACGCGGTGAAAGACCTTGCTGCGCAATGGCTCCGAAAGGGTCATGACCTCGCCCTCGGCATCGGCATCGCGCAGGGGTTCGCGACGCTGGGCAGAATCGGCTTCGAGAGCCGCTTCGACTACTCCGCGATCGGCAGCGTCACCAACTTGTCGGCCCGGCTGTGCGGCGACGCCGGTCCGTGGCAGGTGCTCGTCACCGACCGCGTGTTGGCCGCCACCGAGCACCTCGTGACATCCGAACCGGTCGGCGACCTCACACCCAAGGGATTCAGCCGCTCGGTGCGGGTCCACAACATCACTGCACTCAAGAGAAGTCAGGTGGAGACATGACACGACCAGAGGATCCTCGCAGGCAGCTGTCGCAGCTCGACGAACAGGAGCGCTACCGCGTCTTCGACAACCTTCAGCTGTCGATGCCCGCCGTGTGGGCGTCGATGCAGCGGGGCTTCGACGACGAGTCGGTGGTGGTGGTGCCATCGATCAGCACCGACGGCCCGATCGCCAAGAGCGGCACCGTGATGCAGGCGATGGAGGAGCGCGCGCTGTTCCTGCTGCTGCTGTTGCGACAGCCACGGTTGCGGATGATCTACGTGACATCGCAGCCGGTGTCGGAGGCCACCATCGAGTACTACCTCGGCCTGCTGCCCGGTGTCAT
The DNA here is from genome assembly GCA_025965555.1 of Mycobacterium sp. GTDB lineage: Bacteria > Actinomycetota > Actinomycetes > Mycobacteriales > Mycobacteriaceae > Mycobacterium. The sequence continues at coordinate 3,249 of JAOPWT010000392.1, read as the reverse complement.
CCCGAGCCATGCCAGGGCGCGCCTCACGCTGGTCCCCGTCGGCGATGCGTCGACGGAGTCGCTCAGCTCGAAGCTGCTGGCGAGGCCTCGGCTGCTGCGCAAGATCCGGTCCCTGATTCCCAATTCCGCCAAGAGCCATCTGATCCCGTACAACACGACATCGCAGGAACGGGACGTGGCGCTCAGCCTCGGCATCCCGATGTACGGCGCCGATCCTCGGCTCGAAGAACTCGGCACCAAGACCGGCTGCCGCAGGATGTTCGACGAGCTGGGCGTGCAATGCCCGGTCGGGGCGGAAGACCTCCACACACTCGACGACATCGTGGCCAGTGTGAAGAAGATGCGGGTGAAACGGCCCTCGCTCGATCAGGCGATCGTGAAACTCAATGACGGTGTCTCGGGATCCGGCAACGCGCTGGTGGATCTGCACGGGCTGCCGCCGTCCGGCTCGCCGGAGGAGGCGGCCGCGATCACGGAGCGCCTACTCAACATGGAGCTGGAGTCCCAGAAGCTCACCCTGGAGGTCTATCTGGCCGCTTTCCAGGAGCACGGCGGCATCGTCGAGGAGCGCATCACGGGTGTCACGCTGACCAGTCCGAGCGTCCAGATGCGGGCGCTGCCGGACGGTACCGTCGAGTTGCTGTCCACCCACGACCAGCTTCTCGGCGGTAAGAGCGGGCAACAGTACCTCGGGTGCGTATTCCCGGCGGATCAGGGCTACGCCGCGCTCATCGCCGAGCCTGCGATGGTGATCGGGCGCCATCTCGCCAAACTCGGCGTGCTGGGGCGGTTCGCAGTGGACTTCGTCACCGTGCAGGACGAGGCAGGCGAGTGGACGCCCTATGCGATCGAGCTGAATCTTCGCAAGGGCGGGACCACGCATCCGTTCCTCACCCTGCAGTTCCTCACCGACGGGACCTACGACGGTGAGCGCGGGGTCTTCCTCACGCCCAGCGGCAGCAGCAAGTATCTGGTCGCGACCGACCACTTCGAGGACGACCGGCTCAAGGCGCTGACCGTCGCGGACCTCTTCGACATCGTCGTCAACGAAGGCCTGCACTTCGACCAGGCCCGTCGGACCGGCGTGGTGTTCCACATGATCAACTGCCTCACCGAATGCGGCCGCGTCGGTCTGACCGCCGTCGGCGACAACCCCGAGGACGCGCAGCGCATTTACGAGGAGATCCAGTCCGTTCTGCTGCGGGAAGCGGACGTCGCGCTCCAGGAAGGAGCCGTGATCGGTTGAGCCCGCGGCGGGGGTCAGTAACGTGGTGCGGGTGTTGATCGAGTTCGTGCCGACCGTGGACCGCGCGGGATACTTTCTGCGGCTTCGATAGTGGAACTCAACGACCGGGTCTACCGGTTACTACGGCCCCTGATCCGGGTTCTTTCCCTGCGGGCCATCGTCGTGGTCGCCGCGTTGGCGGTGATCATTCTGGTCATCGTGCTCGGCACGTGGGTGTGGGTCGGCGTCACGGATGATCAGTACAGCCAGCTCGACCGTCGACTCGATTCGGTGAGCAGCCTCGGCGACGTGAGCAACCTGCTGAGCAGCACACCTGGCACCGACACTCACCAGCCGTTGCCCGACGGCAACGTGGTTCGTACCGCACGCATCGGTGGGCTCACCGTCTCGGTGCCGAACGACGTCGTCCTGCCCAAACTCGCCAACGGCTACGCCACCACCGAGATCGACGGCGTGCCGTACCGCGTGCGCACCTTCGCCGCGGGCCCCGGCTCGATCGCGCTTGGCGCGCCGCTGGCCGAGACGCAGCACCGGATCGACGAACTGCACCTACGCGTGTTGCTGATCTGCAGCGGCGTCATCGCGGGCACCGTGCTGGTCGGGTGGCTGATCTCACTGCTGATGATCGTCCCCTTCCGCCTGTTGGCCCAGCAGGCCAGGGCGATCAACGCGCAGTCCATGCCCGACGAGGTCCAGGTTCGAGGCGTGCGCGAGGCAGTCGAGATCGCCGAGGCGGTCGAGGGGATGCTCGCCCGCATCGGCACGGAGCAGCAGCGCACCAGAGCCGCACTGGAATCCGCTCGCGACTTCGCCGCCGTCGCGTCCCACGAACTGCGTACTCCGCTGACCGCCATGCGCACCAACCTCGAGGTGCTGTCCACGCTGGACCTGGCCCCCGAGCAGCGCGACGAAGTGATCGGCGACGTCGTACGGACCCAGGGCAGGATCGAGGCGACGCTGACGGCGTTGGAGCGCCTTGCCCAAGGGGAACTCACCACTGCCGACGACTTCGTCGAATTCGACGTCACCGAGTTGCTCGACCGCGCCGCGCACGACGCTCAGCGCGTTTATCCCCGCCTGCGGGTCACGCTGTCGCCCTCGCCGTCGAAGCTGATCGTGGGGCTCCCTGCCGGCCTGCGGCTGGTGATCGACAACGCCATCGCGAACGCCGTCAAACATGGTGACGCCTCAGAAATTCGGCTGAGCGTCGTGAGTTCGATTGCCGGCGTTGAGATCGCGGTCGACGACAACGGCGCAGGCGTTCCCGAGGAGGAGCGGGCCGCGGTCTTCGAGCGGTTCGCCCGCGGTACGACGGCATCGCGGTCGGGCTCCGGACTTGGCCTGGCGCTGGTTGCGCAGCAGGCCGAATTGCACGGGGGTTCGGCGCGGCTCGACGTCAGTCCGATGGGCGGTGCGCGCCTGCTGCTGCGGCTGCCCAGCCCGGAGTCGAAATGGGATGGCGCACTTACGCCGTCGTCGACCTGACGGTACGGCACCTCCTGCACACCGTTGCCCGAGCTCCGCTCGCCGCCTGGCCCTAATCCCTTGTGCCTCTTTGGTTTCAGTAGTCACAGATGACCGGGTTTTGTCGGTGGTTCGAACTAGTGTTCGAGTATGGAGTTGGGTTCGGTCTTGGAAGCGGTCGCGGAGATCCGGGCCGCCTACGACCAGTTGGCGGACCTACCCGTCGATGATCTGACCCCTCCCGAACTGCTCTCCGCGCTTGGAGAACTGGAAACGTTGGCCCGTCAACTGCCGACGCAGTCGCATCGGATGCTGGCCCGGTTGCAGCATGAGGCGTCCCCGGTCGAGCTGGGGGCGAAGTCGTGGCGCGACGTGTTGAGTGGGCGGTTGCGGATCTCGGGCAAGGACGCCACCCGCCGTCTGGACGACGCTCGGGAGTTGGGTCCGCGCACGGCGTTGTCGGGCCAGGTTCAGCAGCCGCTGCTGGCGAAGACCGCCGCCGCGCAGGCCGCGGGAGCGATCGGCGCCGAGCACGTGGC
>JAOPWT010000379.1 GCA_025965555.1 Mycobacterium sp. | reverse complement strand
CGTGGAACTGGCGGTCACGCAGTTGGGAGTTTCTCCGCAACGGGTGGACACGATCATCGACTTCGCGGCGGTCGAGCAGTTCGGCGTGAAGGTCGAGGGCACCGCAGACGCCTCCAGCGCGGCAGTGGTGGCCGAACTCGCGGGATTGGTCGCCGCGGGCGAGTTGGACGTCCCGATCGCCGCCGTCTACCCACTGGATCAGGTGCGGGATGCGTACCGCGCCCTCGAGGAACGCCACAGCCGTGGCAAAGTCGTTCTGAGCATGCAGTGACGGCAGCCGTGGCAGAACCCTTGGCGGGCAAGGTCATTGCCATCACGGGAGCCAGCAGCGGCATCGGGGAGGCGACCGCCCGGCTGCTGGCCGGCCGTGGTGCCACCGTCGCTCTCGGTGCGCGCCGAACCGAACGTCTCTTGCAACTCGCCGGCGAGTTGCGCACGCCGGTGCTCGTCGACACCACCGACGTCACCCGTCGCGACGATCTGCAGCGGCTGGTGGGCCGCACCGTGGCTGAATTCGGCAGGCTCGACGTCCTCGTCTCCAATGCCGGCATCAGCAAGATCGGACCGGTCGGTGACCTCGACGTCGACGGCTGGTCGGCGATGATCGACGTCAACCTTCGGGGCGTGCTGTACGGCATCGCCGCGGCGATGCCGGTGTTCCGCAGGCAGGGCAGCGGCCACTTCGTCACGACCGTCTCGACCGCGGGGCTCAAGATCGTGCCCGACATGGCGGTCTACGCGGCGACCAAGAACGCGATCCGCACGCTGATGGAGGGATTGCGTCAGGAGTCGACCGACGGCGTGGTGCGGACGACGTCGGTCTCGCCGGGATACGTCCGCACCGAACTCGGTGATTCCATTGACGATCCGGTGCTTCGAGCTCGAATCAGCAAGGGCATGGACCAATTCGGCCTTCCGCCAGAGGCCGTGGCACGGGCCATCGCGTTCGCGATCGAGCAGCCGCACGACGTCGAGATCGGTGACATCACAATCAGGCCGACGGTGCAGGGCTAGGCACGAATTCCGGGGTACCCGGCGCGATCGAAGAAGGGAACCTGCCGTCCGGGGGGTGACGGCAGGTTCCCTGGTTCTTCTCAGATGTCAGGCGGTCCGCCTACGCGGCGGCCTGAGCTCCCAATGTCCGCTGGACGTCGGGGATCATCTGCTGCAACTGCTGACCCCAGTAGCCCCAGCTGTGGGTGCCGGTGGCCGGGAAGTTGAACACACCGTTGGTGCCGCCTGCCGCGATGTAGTTGTCGCGGAATGCCACATTGGTGCGCAACGTGAATCCTTCGAGGAACTGCGCCGACATCAGGTTGCCACCCGAGTCGCCCGCGTCCAGATCCGACGGCGTACCGGTGCCGCAGTAAACCCAGACTCGCGTGTTGTTGGCGACCAGCTGGTTGATGTTGACCATCGGGTCGTTGCGCTTCCAGGCCGGGTCACCCGACGGGCCCCACATGCTCTCGGCGTTGTAACCGCCCGCGTCGTTCATCGCCAGCCCGATCAGCATCGGCCACCAACCCTCCGACGGGTTGAGGAAGCCGGACAGCGAGGCCGCGTAGACCCACTGCTGCGGGTGGTAGATCGCGTAGGTCAGGGCGCTACCGCCGGCCATCGACAAACCGACGACGGCATTGCCGTTCTGGGATACGCCGTAGTTGCCTTCGAGGAAGGCGGGCAGTTCCTGAGTCAGGAACGTCTCCCACTTGTAGGTGTAGTCCTGGCCGTTGCCCTTGGACGGCTGGTACCAGTCGGTGTAGAAGCTGGACTGACCACCGACGGGCATCACCGTGGACAGACCGGACTGGTAGGTCCACTCGAAGGCGGGGGTGTTGATGTCCCAGCCGCTGTAGTCGTCCTGCGCGCGCAGGCCGTCGAGCAGGTAGATGGCGTGCGGGCCGCCACCTTGGAACTGCACCCTGATGTTCCGGTTCATCGACGGGGAGAACACGTCCAGGTATTCCACCGGCAAGCCGGGCCGGGAGAACGCCCCAGCCGTCGCCGAACCCCCGACGAAGCCGATCAGCCCGGGCAGGGTTACCGCTGCCGCGAGTCCAACGACCAGTCGGCGCAACCACGTACCACGAATCATTCTGACGAACTTCATAACGGCAACAGACCGCCTTCCTATGTCTTTAAGCAATCGCCGTTGCTTTGCGAGCGTTAGTGAATCACGCGGATGTGGTTCGTCTCGGCTGTCAACGCCGAGTTGTGACATCGCGGTTGGCTAACGATTCCGACTCGGCGCAGAGACCTTGCGCAGTGATTTGGCTTGTGACCTGTGTGAATGAAGTGAATGATGTGATCACCGTTGAACGACCCAAGCGGCGCGCCCGAGCGTGTGCACCGCGAGGCAAGCTCGCTTCGCCGGTGCGACCTAGGTCACGGTAGGACGGCCTGAGCAGGGCAGTTGACGTTAGCCAGCCTGTCGGCCCCCTTCGCAGGCTGCCCCGTCGTACGGAGACAGACGTGTCCCGGATCACGGGGCCGGGGGCTAGCCCGACGATCGCGATGCTCCGCCGCCATCCACTTTCAGCAAACCCAAGCAGGCACTGACCGGCAACGCCGTGGAGGTGGCTCAGTCGCCTGCCGCCGCAAGGGCGCGCCGCACGTCGTCGTTGCGTTCCTCGATGGTGCGTCCGATCTCCTGCAGCAGCAACGGCTTTCGCGTCACCAGTTCCTCCATGTGTTCGCGCTCGACCTGGAGCACGGTGACCTCGTCCACGGCATACGCCCCCGAGGTCACCGGCTCTCGGGTCAACGCCGTCGACCCGATGAAGTCACCCTCGTCCACGGTCCGAACCGGCACCATCGCGCCGTCCTCCGCCCTGGCGATCAGGCGGACCCGACCGTTGACGATGAAGGTCATCCGGGTGGGTACCTGGCCGGGAAACTGGATCGTCTCGTCGGCGCCATACCTGGTGATCCGGGCGTGGGGGAGCAGCGTCTGTTGGTCGGAGTCGTTGAGCCGCAACGTAGGAGCGATGATCCGCAGCGAGCTCTCCAACCGCTCCGGTGTCGAGAAGTCGTCGTCGACGTCATCGAGGTGCAGACCGGCGCGTCGCGAGGCGTACCAAACCCACCGCAGGAACAGCGCCATGGCCGCGCCGCCGTCCGCTGGGGAACGCAACGGTATGGACGTCTTGTACTCGCCGGCGCCCGCCACTGCGCTGCTCGGCACGGCGCCGGGCCGCAGGTGGGGCAGCGTGCCCGCCACGCCCACCAGCACTGCGCAGACATCGTCAGGCGGGTCGTTGAGACCGAACACGGTGACCACGGAGATCGTGTGCTCGCCGGGTGGGCGGCTGAGGTTGGCAAACGACGCGCCCGCGAGCACCGAGTTGGGGATGATCTGCAGGCCGCTACCCGTATCGATGTGGGTGGCCCGCCAGTTGACCTCGACCACCCTGCCGCGCGCCGACGGCGTGTCGACCCAGTCGCCGATCTGGAACGGCTGCTCGAACAGCAGGAGCAGACCGGAGATGATCTGTCCGACCGAGTTCTGCAGCGTCAGACCCAGCACGATCGACGAGATGCCCAGGGCGGTGAAGAGACCGCCGACGTTGGCGCCCCAGATGTAGGAGAAGATCAGCGCGAGGCCGATGGCGATGACGAGGAACCGCGCGACGTCGAGGAAGATCGACGGGATCCGCTTGCGCCATGAGCCTTCCGGGGCACCGTGGAACAGTGTGGCGTTGAGCCCCGACAACACCAGCACCAGCAGGACGAAGCCGAACACCGTCGAGACGATCCGGACCGGGGTGGCCTGTGCGGACACCTCGGTCGCCTTGATCAGCAGGAGCAGAAGAGCTGCGAGGGGCAGGATGTAGTTGCGCACCAACCCGACTGGGCGGGCCAACGCGCTTCCCCGCCTTACCAACGCGACCCGCACCTCGGTGAGGATCACCAACCCGATCGGCAGACCGATCGCCACGCCGACTGCCCAGTAGAACCAGGACGAGTCCACCACTCTGGTCACGACTGACGCTCCGTGAGCCGCCAGATGGGTTGTGACTCACCGTTGACGGTGACCTCGCCTGCGTTGGTGAAGTGCCGGGTGTCGCGCATCGCGTCGTAGACGTCCGACGTGACGTAGATGCCGGGTTGCGGTGAACCGCTCTGCACCTGGTAGGCGAGATCCACGGCCGCGCCCCACATGTCGTAGGCCAGACTGGACCGGCCGACGAGACCGCTGCTGACCCGTCCCGTGTCGATGCCGGCGCGGACTCGAAGGGAGTGGTTCCCTCCTCCATTGAAGCGGTCCACGATGCGGTTCATCTCGAGGGCGAAGTCGACGGTGCGCCGGACGTTGTCGATGCGCGGCACGTTCAGGCCGCAGCTGGCCAGGTAGCCGTTTCGGAGCGTACGTACTCGCTCGATGCCGAGACTCTCTGCGGCGGAATCGAACTGGCGGACCAGTTTGTTGACGATCGCCAGCGACTCGTCGGACGTCAAGTCTTCGGACAACTCGTCGAGCCCGACGATGTCGGCGAAGATCACCGTCACGTCCTGGTGGTCCTGGGCGATGGTCTCCTCGCCATCGCGGTAACGCGCGACCACCTGCTCGGGCATCAACGACAGCATGATGCGGTCATTCTCCCTGCGCTGTTCGTTGAGCAGATCCTCCTTGATCGCCAGATTTCGGCTCATGTCGTTGAAAGCGACTGTCAGATCGCCGAATTCATCACGCGACGCCACTGGGATGCTGGTTCCGTAGTCGCCGGAGCTGATCTGCTGGGCGCCGCTCTCGAGTCGGCGGATCGGGCGCACGAACAACCGGGCGAGCAGCATCGCGGCGATGGAGACCACGAAGATGATGGCGACCGTCGAGAGCACCAGTTTCCTGGTGAACGCCGACACCGGAGCGAAGGCCTCCGAGGTGTCGATCTTCGCGACCACACCCCACCGCAGCCCTGGAATGTCGGCGGGTGCGTAGGCCTGCAGCGTCTCGTGGCCCAGATAGTCGTCGGCGATCAACGTGCCGCGCTGGCCCTGTTGCGCCAGCTTGGTGGCCTCGGTGGCGACGGGCTGTACCAGGGTGGTGCCGTGTTGTCGGATCGCGCTGTCGGCGACGTCCGGCGGGGTGCCCGCGGCGATGACGTCGCGCTTGTAGGCCTCGGGGTCCTCGATGAACAGCCTTGAGTTGGACCGCATCAAATCGTCGGGCCCCACGATGAACGTTTCTCCCGTGGCGCCCATGCCGGACTCCTTCCAGCGTCCGCCCATCGTCATCAGCGTATTGATCTTGGAGATCGGGAACTGCAGGGCCAGCACGCCTCCGACGTTCCCCCTGGGTCCGACGGGTGCGACGAACCATGCGGTCGGTTGGTCGGCGGGCTGATAGTCGCCGAAGTC
>JAOPWT010000356.1 GCA_025965555.1 Mycobacterium sp. | reverse complement strand
TGAGCGCTCAAGCCATCCTCGCGCAGATGGGCGGCATCAGCGGCCTGATCTATTCGTCGTTGCCGGTGCTGGTCTTCGTGCCCGTTTCCTCGTTCTTCGGGTTGAAGTGGGCGATCGGCGCGGCGCTCGGGGTGGCCGCCCTGATCTTGGTGTGGCGACTGGTGCGCCGAGAGACGTTGCAGCCGGCCGTGTCTGGCTTCATGGCCGTCGGTGTCAGCGCTCTGATCGCCTACCTGGTGGGCGAGTCGAAGGGCTACTTTCTGCTCGGCATCTGGTCGTCACTGCTGTATGCGGGGGTCTTCGCCCTGTCGGTGGTGATCAGGCGGCCGATCGTCGGCTATGCGTGGGGCTGGGTGAACGGTCGCGATCGGGATTGGCGCCGCGTCCGGCGAGCGGTGTTGGCGTTCGACATTGCCACCGTGATCTGGGCAGTGGTGTTCGGTGCGCGGTTCCTGGTGCAGAACCGGCTCTACGACGAGGATCAGACGGGACTTCTCGGCGTCGCCCGCATCGCGATGGGGTGGCCGTTGACGGCGGTTGCGGCGCTGGTGACCTACCTCGCCATCCGCGCCGCCCAGCGCGCATTGCACGCAGCGGACGAGCCGGAGGCGCGAGCCACGGAGGCGCAGGCCGACTGACATCGAGCCCGCGCAATGACGCGACCGACCGAACCCTGATCGCGGTTGCGGTACTCGCCTCGTTCGTGGCGTTCCTCGATGGCTCGGTGGTGAATCTGGCGCTGCCTGCGATCGCCGCGGACTTCGGTGGCGGGCTGGCTCTCCAACAGTGGATCGTCGACGGCTATCTTCTTGCGCTGGCCGCGCTGATCCTCGTTGCAGGCGCGGTGTCCGACCAGTTCGGCAGGCTCGCGGTGTTGCGGATGGGCCTGTCCGTTTTCGCCGTCGCATCGCTGCTGTGTGCCTTCGCGCCGACGGGCGGGGTACTCATCGCCGCTCGCTGCCTGCAGGGGCTTGGGGCGGCCTTTTTGGTGCCGAGCTCGCTGGCCATGATCAACGCCAGGTTCACGGGCGCGCGGCAGGCCGGTGCGATCGGTACGTGGACCGCATGGACGGGTACGGCGTTCGTCGTGGGCCCCCCGTTGGGCGGCCTGCTGGTGGACGCTCTGAGCTGGCGCTGGGTCTTCGGGATCAACGTGTTGCCGCTGGCGGTCACGCTGTACCTGACGACGAAGCTCACCTCCGAGGACTTCGGGGCACGGCGGTCGGCGCGCATCGACGTCGTCGGCGCGCTGCTATGCGCGGTGGGGTTGACCGGCGCGGTGTACGCGTTGATCGAGCAGCAGAGGCTGGGCCCGTCGCATCCCGCGGTGGTGACCGGGTTCGTGCTCGGCGTGGCGTGCCTGGCCGCCTTCCCGTGGTGGGAGCGGCGGGTGCCGAATCCGATCATGCCGCTGCAACTCTTCGCGGCGCGCAACTTCGCCGTCGGCAACCTCGCGACGGTGTTCCTGTACGCGGCGGTGTCTCTCGGCACTCTCGTCGTCGCGCTGTTCCTGCAGGAGACCGTCGGCATGTCGCCGTCTGAGGCGGGGCTGGCGACGCTGCCGCTCCCGCTGCTGTCGTTCTTCCTGGCCCGCCCGTTCGGCACACTGGCGGGCAGGCACGGGCCCCGCGTCTACATGGCCGTCGGACCGCTGATCGCCGCGGCGGGCTTCCTGTTGCTGACGACTGCACGTGCGCCGTTCGACTTCTGGACTCAGATGCTGCCGGGCCTCATCGTGTTCGGGGTGGGCTTGTCGGTCACGGTGTCTCCGTTGACGGCGGCCGTGCTCGCCGCCGTGAACCCGGCGCAGAGCGGCATCGGTTCTGCAGTGAACAACGCGGTGTCACGGGTGGCGGGCCTGATCGCGGTGGCCTTCACCGGCGTGATCATCGGTATCGGACAGCCGGGCCATGGAACGATTTCGGCTGCAATGGATTTCGCCGGTTTCAGGAACAGCGTGATCGTGGTCGCCGTGCTGTTCGCGGTGGCAGGGGTGGTTTCGGCGGTCGGCATCAGCAACCAGCAGTGCGACATGGGTCGGGTCTCACCGGAGGCGTCGGCGCGCTACCACGACCGGGTGACGCCGCCGCCTGCGCTGGAGCGCACGGACTGATCGCTCAGTGGTAGTGCAGCATCAGTGCGCGCAACTGCTCCTCGACCTCGGCGACCGCCACGAAGAGCAGTTCGTCGCCGCCCTCCAGCGGCTCGTCGTCCTCGGGCACGATCACGCGGGAGCCCCGCAGGATCGTCACCAAGGCGGCGTCCCGCGGCAGCTCGAGCCGCTTGACGGCCTTGCCGCCCCACGGGGTGTCGTCGGGCAGGGTGATCTCGACCAGGTTGGCCTGGCCCTTGCGGAAGCTCATCAGGCGAACCAGGTCGCCGACCGACACCGCCTCCTCGACGAGTGACGCCAGCATGCGTGGCGTGGACACCGCGACGTCGACTCCCCACGCCTCGTCGAACAGCCACTCGTTGCGAGGGTCGTTGACCCGCGCCACTACCCGGGGCACCGCGAACTCGGTCTTGGCGAGCAGGCTCAGCACGACGTTGGCCTTGTCGTCGCCGGTGGCGGCGATGACGACGTCGAACTCCTCGAGCCCGACGGCTTCGAGCAGGGTCAGCTCGCACGCGTCGCCGAGACGCCAGTGCGCGGCGGGGATGGCATCGGTGTCGACGTGCTCGGGATTGCGTTCCAGCAACGTGACCTGATGGCCCTCGACGAGCTCCCTGGCGATCGATCGGCCGACGGCGCCAGCGCCTGCGATGGCGACCTTCACTAGTTCCTCACGCCTTCTGCTCCTCGTGTGCGCATCAGTGGTCATCCGCGTCTTCGCCGGGCGGGAGCGCGGCGATGGCCATCGCCTCGGCGATGTGACCGGAGATGGCCGCCATGTAGACCTGATCGCCGGCCTGGATGACGGTCTTCTTGTCCGGAAGCAGTCCGGTGCCGAAGCGGATCATGAAGGCGACCCGGCCGCCGGTCCCGGCCTCCAGCGCCGTCACTCTATGGCCCACCCAGCCTTCGTGCAGCTGAAGTTCGGTGACGCCGACGTTGCCCGACGGGTCACGCCACTTGGTGGTCTCCGTCTCACGGGTGAGGACGTTGAGCAATCGGTCCGTGGTCCACGGCACCGTGGCCACCGTCGGGATGCCCAGTCGCTCGTACACAGCGGCACGCTTGGCGTCGTAGATGCGGGCGACGACGCGTTCGACGCCGAAGGTCTCGCGTGCGACTCGCGCGGAGATGATGTTGGAGTTGTCACCCGAGGAGACCGCAGCGAATGCGCCAGCCCCCTCGATGCCCGACCGCAGCAGCACATCACGGTCGAACCCCATCCCGAGGACGCGCTCGCCGGGGAACTCGGGGGACAGGCGGTGAAAGGCGGTGCCGTCACGGTCGATTACGGCCACTTCATGGCCGATCCTGGCCAGGCCATCAGCCAACGACGCGCCTACTCGGCCGCATCCCATCACGACTACACGCACGCGTCGATCCTCCCAGTGGTTAGGCAGAAACGGATTGTGGCGAACCCGCGCACTCGGAACGCTACAGCTTTTGAACGACTAACGGCCGTTGGGCTTACTCTTGGCAGTCGTGTCCAAGCTTTCGACCGCTGCGCGCCGGTTGGTACTGGGAAGACCGTTCCGCAGCGACGCGATGGGCCACACGTTGCTGCCCAAGCGGATCGCCCTGCCGGTGTTCGCGTCCGACGCGCTGTCCTCCGTCGCCTACGCGCCGGAGGAGATCTTCCTGGTGCTCTCGGTCGCCGGGCTCAGCGCCTACACGATGGCGCCGTGGATCGGCGTGGCCGTGGCCGCGGTGATGCTCGTCGTGATCGCGAGCTACCGACAGAACGTGCACGCGTACCCGTCAGGCGGCGGTGACTACGAGGTGGTGACCACCAACCTGGGCCCGACCGCGGGCCTGACGGTGGCCAGCGCGCTGCTCGTCGACTACGTGCTGACGGTCGCCGTGTCGATGGCCTCGGCGATGTCCAACATCGGATCGGCCGTGCCGTTCATCGCACAGCACAAGGTGCTCTTCGCCGTCGCGGCCATTCTGCTGCTGGCGTCGTTGAACCTGCGGGGCATCCGCGAGTCGGGCACGGCCTTCGCGATTCCCACCTACGCCTTCATGATCGGCATGTACGTCATGATCGGCTGGGGGCTGTTCCAGATCTTCGTTCTCGGTGACCACTTGCAGGCCGAAACGGCGGGCTTCACGGTCAAGTCCGAACACGGCGACGTCCTGGGCTTCGCGATGGTCTTCCTGGTGGCGCGGGCGTTCTCGTCCGGCTGTGCGGCGTTGACCGGGGTGGAGGCCATCAGTAACGGCGTTCCTGCGTTCAAGAAGCCGAAGTCACGGAATGCGGCGACGACGCTTCTCCTGCTCGGGGCCATCGCCGTCTCGCTGTTCATGGGGATCATCGTGTTGGCCAAGGAGACCGGCGCCAAGGTGGTCGACAGCGTGGATCAGCTCGGCGGCGCTCCCGCGGGTTACCACCCCAAGACGTTGATCACGCAGCTGGCCAACGCGGTGTTCAACGGATTCCCGATCGGGCTGTACCTGATCGCGGGGGTGACGGCCCTGATCCTGGTGCTGGCCGCCAACACGGCCTTCAACGGGTTTCCGGTGCTGGGATCCATTCTCGCTCAGGACCGCTATCTGCCCCGCCAGTTGCACACCCGGGGTGACCGGCTGGCCTTCTCGAACGGCATTCTCTTCCTCGCCTTCGCCGCCATCGCCTTCGTGGTGGCATTCCGCGCCGAGGTGACAGCGCTGATCCAGCTGTACATCGTGGGCGTCTTCGTCAGCTTCACGCTGAGCCAGATCGGCATGGTGCGGCACTGGACCCGGCTGCTGCGCACCGAGACGGATTCCGCTCAGCGCCGCAGGATGCAGCGGTCCCGCGTGATCAACTCGATCGGGTTGATTTGTACGGGCGCGGTGCTGGTGGTGGTCGTGGTCACCAAATTCCGGGCGGGCGCCTGGATTGCGATCCTCGCGATGGGATTCCTCTTCATCATCATGAAGTTGATCCACAAGCACTACGCCACCGTCTCGCAGGAGCTGGAAGCGCGCGCGGCGGAGGAGGGCGACGTGGTTCTCCCCAGCCGCAACCACGCCATCGTGCTGGTGTCCAACCTCCACCTCCCGACCAAGCGCGCGCTGGCCTACGCGAGGGCTACCCGGCCGGACGTGCTTGAGGCGATCACGGTCAACGTGGACGACGAGGAGGCCCACGAGCTGGTGCACAAGTGGGAGGACAGCAACGTCTCGGTGCCGCTCAAGGTCATCGCCTCGCCCTACCGCGAAATCACCAGGCCCGTATTGGCTTACGTCAAGCGGATCATCAAGGACTCACCGCGCACCGTGGTCACCGTGTTCATCCCCGAGTACGTCGTCGGGCACTGGTGGGAGCAGGTGCTGCACAACCAGAGTGCCCTGCGACTCAAGGGACGGTTGCTCTTCGAGCCCAACGTCATGGTGACGTCCGTTCCGTGGCAGCTGGTTTCCTCGGAACGGCTCAAGGTCATCGAGGAGCAGTCGGCACCTGGTGACGCGCGACGGGGCTTCCTCGATTGACGTCTCTCACGCTGACGGTCGGTGCAGCCGCCAACGGTGGCAGCTGCGTGGCCCGACATGACGGGCGCGTCGTGTTCGTCCGCTACGCGCTGCCCGGCGAGGTGGTGCGCGCCCAGGTCACCGAGGAACGCGGAAGCCATTGGCACGCCGAAGCCGTCGAGATCATCGAACCCTCGCCCGACCGCGTCGACTCGCTGTGTCCGATCGCAGGAGTCGATGGCTCGGGGTGTTGTGATCTGGCGTTCGCCACCCCGGCAGCCGCCCGTCGGCTCAAGGGCGACGTGGTGGCCAACCAGCTCGAACGGCTCGGCGGCCACCACTGGGAGGGCGAGGCCGAAGAGGTCGGGTCGACGGGGGCGACGGGCTGGCGCACGCGGGTGCGGTTGGACGTTGCGGCCGAAGGCGCGCAGGCCGGACACGCCGGCTTCCACCGCTACCACAGCAGCGAATTGGTCACCGAGCTGTCCTGCGCGCAGGTGCCGGAAGGCATGCTGGCGGGTCTGGACGGGTCGAAGTGGGCGCCGGGCGCGCAGTTGCACGTCGCACTCGACGATGCTGGAGCGCGGCACGTCGTCCAGTCGGGTCCGCGATCGGATCGCAAGGCGACGACCCAGGTCATCGAAGGCTCCTACGAGGCGACCCAGCGCGTCGGAAACCGCACCTGGAGCGTGCCGGTCACGGCGTTCTGGCAGGCGCACCGCGACGCCGCGCGGACCTACAGCGCGCTGGTGAAGGGCTGGGCTCAGCTCAGTCCAGGGATGACCGCATGGGACTTGTACGGTGGCGCAGGCGTTTTCGCCGCGACGCTGGCGGACTCGGTTGGAGAGACGGGGCACGTGCTCAGCGTCGACACGTCGCGCGGGTCGTCGCGGGCCGCCAGGGCTGCGCTCGCCGACCTCGGCTGGGTGGAGGTACTCACCGAGTCGGTGCGTCGCGCGCTCGGGACGCAACGTCGTCGTGCCGACGTCGCGGTGCTCGATCCGCCACGGACCGGCGCCGGACGCGAGGTGATCGACCTGCTCGCCGCGGCAGACGTGCCGCGGATCGTGCACATCGGTTGCGAGGCGGCGTCTTTCGCGCGTGATGTCGGCCTCTACCGTGGCCACGGCTACGCGGTGGAGGAACTGCGGGTGTTCGACTCCTTCCCGTTGACCCATCACGTCGAGTGCGTCGCGGTGCTGTCCCGCGCGTGAAACGCGTTCTGGTGACCGGCATGTCCGGTACGGGGAAGTCCACGCTACTGGCCGAACTGGCCGCTCGCGGGTGCTGGACAGTCGACACCGACTACGGCGGCTACTTCGAGACGATCGACGGGGAGTCGCTGTGGATCGAGGCACGCATCGACGAGTTGTTGTCGCGCGACGACCCTCGCGGAATGCTGTTCGTCCAGGGCACCACGCGCAACCAGGTGGTGTTCTACCCCAGATTCGATCACGTCGTGCTTCTCAGCACTCCCGCCGACGTGATCGTCGAACGCCTGCGGACGCGCACCGGCAACCCATACGGCCAACGGCCGGACGAGATCGCCGCCACGCTCGAGGAGCTCGCCGAAGTCGAACCGCTGCTTAGGGTTTCGGCGACGCTCGAGGTCGTGACGACCGTCCCGGTAGCGGACGTCGCCGACGCCGTGCTGGCCCACGTTGGCCATCAACCGGCTTCCTAGGCCTGCACCTGCGGGTCGGCTTCGAGGCGCTCGGCGCAGTGGGCGAGGAGTTCGGCGATCATCGGCGGCTTCGATCCGCCTACGATTTGGCCCATGCCCGCCGAATCGAGACTCTTCAGCCGTGGCTCGTGGCCGGAGGCCAATCGTGTCGCTGAGGTCCTGCGGCGCGAGACGGTCGGCGGAATGCTGCTGCTCGCGGCGGCGGGCGCGGCACTGGTGTGGGCGAACTCCCCGTGGGCGCCGGCCTATCGCGCCGTGTCCGAATTCGCCATCGGACCGGAGCAACTGCATCTGCGCCTGAGCGTCGCATCGTGGGCGGCCGACGGGCTCCTGGCGATCTTCTTCTTCGTCGTCGGCCTGGAACTCAAACGGGAGTTCGTCGCAGGCGACCTTCGGGACCCGGCGCGCGCGGCCCTTCCCATCGCCGCCGCCATCGGCGGGATGATCGTGCCCGCAGCCATCTTCATCGGCGTGAACATCGCCGCAGGTGACCGCGAGAACCTCGGTGGCTGGGCAGTGCCGATCGCCACCGACATCGCGTTCGCCCTGGCCGTCCTTGCGGTGCTGTCGACACACCTGCCGACGGCACTGCGCACGTTCCTGCTGACGCTTGCCGTCGTGGACGACCTGCTGGCGATCATCGTGATCGCGGCGTTCTACACCGATCACCTGGCGCCGGGACCCCTGGCGCTGGCGGTCATACCCGGTGGTCTCTTCGCCGCGGCCGTGCAGCGCGGAGTCACGCGTTGGTGGGTGCTGGTGCCACTCGCCGCGGCGACGTGGGCGCTGGTCCATGCCAGCGGCATCCACGCGACGGTGGCAGGCGTCGTCCTGGGATTCACGGTGCCGGTTCTCGGGCGCCATGCCCTCGCCGAGCGTTTCGAGCACCAACTCCGGCCAATCTCGGCCGGCATCGCGGTGCCGGTCTTCGCGTTCTTCGCCGCCGGAGTGACGGTCGGGGGTTGGTCGGGGCTGGGAGACGCGCTGAGTCACCCCGCCACCGTCGGCGTGATGGCCGGATTGGTCCTCGGCAAGCCGCTGGGTGTGCTGAGTACCACATTCCTGCTGGCCAGATTCACCAGGGCGGCGCTGGATGACGACCTGGCCTGGCGTGACGTGCTCGGCGTCGCCCTGCTGGCCGGAATCGGGTTCACCGTGTCACTGCTCATCGGCGAACTGGCATTTGGTTACGGCACGGTGACGGGCGCCGACGCCAAGATCGGCGTCCTCGTCGCATCCGTAGTGGCAGGCGTCCTGGCGGCAGGCGTTCTGGTCAGCCGCAATGCTGCCTATCGCCGCATCCACGAACGCGAGACGGCCGACGCAGACAACGACGGTGTGCCCGACGTCTACGAGCCTTGACGGGCCTTCGCATGCCCCCGTGGGTAAACTAACCGGATGCTTTCTCAGATCCGCGGTCCCGCAGATCTGCAGCACCTGTCGCAGTCGCAGATGGACGCTCTTGCGGTCGAGATCCGTGAGTTCCTGATCCACAAGGTTGCTGCTACCGGCGGACACCTCGGCCCCAACCTCGGTGTCGTCGAGCTGACGCTCGCCCTGCACCGAGTCTTCGACTCGCCGCACGATCCGATCATCTTCGACACCGGCCACCAGGCCTACGTCCACAAGATGCTGACGGGACGCTGCCCCGACTTCGACAACCTGCGCAAGAAGGGCGGGTTGTCGGGTTACCCCTCGCGCAGCGAGAGCGAGCACGACTGGGTGGAGTCCAGCCACGCCAGCACCGCACTGTCGTACGCCGACGGGCTGGCCAAGGCGTTCGAGCTCAGCGGTCACCGCAATCGGCACGTGGTCGCCGTGGTCGGTGACGGCGCGCTCACCGGCGGCATGTGCTGGGAGGCGCTCAACAACATCGCGGCCTCCGGCCGACCGGTCATCATCGTCGTCAACGACAACGGCCGCAGCTATGCGCCGACCATCGGCGGATTCGCCGACCACCTCGCGGGTCTGCGGCTGCAGCCCGGGTACGAGCGTCTGCTCGAGGAGGGGCGCAAGGCCGTGCGCGGCGTGCCCCTCATCGGCGAGCTCTGCTACCAGTGCATGCACAGCGTCAAAGTCGGCATCAAGGACGCCCTGTCGCCGCAGGTCATGTTCACCGACCTCGGGTTGAAGTACGTCGGACCCATCGACGGTCACGACGAGCACGCGGTCGAGGCGGCGCTGCGCCATGCCCGTGGCTTCAACGCCCCGGTGATCGTGCACGTGGCCACCCGCAAGGGCATGGGCTACGGACCCGCCGAATCCGACGAAGCCGAACAGATGCACTCGACCGGCATCATCGACCCGCAGACGGGGCTCGCGACGTCCGTCGCCGCACCCGGCTGGACGTCGGTCTTCTCCGACGAACTGATCAAGCGAGCCGCCAGGCGCCGCGACATCGTGGCCATCACGGCTGCGATGCCGGGCCCGACCGGGCTCAGTGCGTTCCGCAAGCGGTTCCCCGATCGTTTCTTCGACGTCGGCATCGCCGAGCAGCACGCGATGACCTCCGCAGCGGGTCTCGCCATGGGCGGCATGCATCCGGTGGTGGCGATCTACTCGACGTTCCTCAACAGGGCGTTCGACCAGATCATGATGGACGTCGCGCTGCACCGGCTGCCGGTCACGATGGTGCTCGACCGCGCAGGCGTGACCGGACCCGACGGTGCCAGCCACAACGGCGTCTGGGACATGTCGGTGCTCGGCATCGTGCCAGGTATGCGCGTCGCCGCGCCCCGTGACGCCGCCCGCCTGCGCGAAGAGCTCGGTGAGGCACTGAACGTGAACGACGGGCCCACCGCGATCCGGTTCCCGAAGGGCGACGTGGGTGAGGACATCCCCGCCGTGGAGCGCCGCGACGGCGTCGACGTGCTCGCGGTTCCCGCCGACGGTTTGTCCGAGGACGTGCTGCTGGTGGCGGTCGGGTCCTTCGCCTCGATGGCGCTGTCGGTGGCCGAACGGCTGCGCAACCAGGGCATCGGCGTCACGGTCGTCGACCCCCGCTGGGTGTTGCCGGTGCCGGACATGCTCGGCCCACTTGCGTTGGCGCACAAGCTTGTCGTCACGATGGAGGACCACGGCGTCCACGGTGGCATCGGCTCCTCGGTGTCGGCGGCGTTGCGGCGCAACGAGATCGACGTGCCGTGCCGCGATGTCGGGGTGCCGCAGGAGTTCCAGGCGCACGCGTCGCGCAGTGAGGTGCTGGCCGAGATCGGTCTCACCGACCAGAACGTCGCCCGACAGATCACCGGCTGGGTGGCCGCGCTGGGTAGTTCGGTGGGCGAGTCGCACGTCAGCGACCGGGTCGACTAGCCGGCATCCGCTGCGCCCGACGCCCGCTGCTACTCGGCGGCCTGCTCGGGTTGCTGCGGTTGGGGGGCAGTGAGCGCCTCCGTCAGCACCGGCACCGTCAACTCCCGCTGCCAGCGCCGCGCACCCGCCTCGGTCAGGAACGCATCGATCACCGCGGACGCGTCGGGTACCGGCTGCCAGTCCCATATCAATCGCCGCACGAGTTCGGGCGTCACCAGATTCTCGGCAGGCACTGAAACCCGTTGCGACAGTTCGGTCAAACCCGCGCGGACCAGGTCGAGCCGGACCGCCGCCTCGGGCTTTCGCCGGCTCCAGCGCACCGCGGGCGGCGGCCCGGTGAGGGGCTCGGTGCTCTTCGGTGCGTCAGTTGTCGTGCGGGCGCGCGCCAGGGCTTCGAGCCAGACGCCTGCGCTGCGACGCTGACGCGAGCCGCCGAACACCGGCAGCGCCACCAACTTGTCGATGGTGTCGGGATCGACGGTGGCGGCGTTGATGATCGCGGCGTCGGGCAGGATGCGCCCCGGCGCGATGTCGCGGCGCTGCGCGATGTGATCTCGGGCCGTCCAGAGCTCTCGGACCGCGGCAAGCGTCCGCGGATTCTTCACCTTGTGGATGCCTGAGGTCCTGCGCCAGCGATCCCGTCGCGTCGGGGCTGCGACGTACGTTCGCAGATGCTCGAATTCCTCTGTGGCCCAACGTGTCTTGCCTTGGGCTTCGAGCTCGGCGGCGATCGCGGCGCGGAGTTCGAGCAGCACTTCGACGTCAAGTGCCGCGTAGTTCAGCCAATCCGAGGGCAGCGGCCGTTTGGACCAGTCGGCTGCGCCGTGGCCCTTCATCAGCCGCAGTCCGAGCAGGCGTTGCACCATCGCAGCGAGGTTGACCCTGTCGAATCCGGCCAGCCGGCCGGCCAACTCGGTGTCGTACAGCTTCGGCGGAACCATCCCGAGCTCGGCCAGGCACGGCAGGTCCTGATCGGCGGCGTGCAGAATCCACTCGTCGGTGTCCAGCACGTCGGCCAGCGGCGCCATGACCACCAGCGGATCCTCGCCGTGGTTCACCGGGTCGATCAGCACCGTGCCCGCGCCCGCGCGCCGAATCTGGATCAGATAGGCACGGTTGGAATAGCGGAAGCCCGACGCACGCTCGGCGTCGATCGCGAACGGCCCGTGTCCCGACACCAGGAGCTCGGCCGCGGCCAGGATCTGGTCGGATGTGACGGCCAGGTCGGGTACCCCGTCGGCGGGAGCCAGCAGCGGGGTGGCCTCGGCCTCGGTGGGTTCGGCAGCTTCGATCCCGTCGTCCTCGCCAGTGGCCTCACCCGGGCCGGCGTCGTCGCCGTCCGTCATGTCACGCGCGCGTACGGTTGCCCAGGTCGGTGACCCCGGCGGGTGGAAGGCCTGCGGCGTGCTCGAGCACCTCGCAGAACGCCTGCACGTGGGGTCCCAGCTCCAGGTTCGTCGCCGTCCACGACGCGCGTAACTCCAGTTGATGAGCCCGCGGCGGTCCGGAGATGTCGCCGTAGCGCACCGACGTCGTCGCCGTCACGGTGCCGCCCAGCGCGGTGACGTGATCCTGGTGAGAGGCCAGCGCGTCGACGAGCCAGCTCCACGCGACTTCGGGAAGCAGCGGGTCCACCGCCTCACTGGAATCGAGATCGGCCTGGATGTAGGCCACCAGGCGCATCGTGCCGTCCCACGCCTCCGCGCCATCGGGATCGTGCAGCAGGATCAGTCGGCCGAACGCATCGCCCTCGGACCGTTCGGGGACGATCGCCGTTTCGGGATGGCGAACCTCCGCGCCGAGTGCGTAGCTGTACGGCGCCAACCGTTGCGGCGGCCGGATCGGGCCAAGCTCGATCTCGGGCCGGACGGTGGCGGCGTTCATCGCCTCCACCGCGGCCCGAAACTGCGCCGGCTCGACGGTGGTCATGAGGTTTGACGCTAGCTGATGTGGGCAGGGGGCAGCGAAGGCGCGCCGTAACGTTGTTGCATGGCAGCATGGGTGCCGATGAGTACCCGTCGTGACCTGCCGGAGTCGCCCTATCTGACCGCGGCCGCAGGCCGGAAACCGACCCGTGTGCCCGTGTGGTTCATGCGGCAGGCCGGCCGTTCCCTGCCCGAGTATCGGGCGTTGCGGGCAAAGAACACGATGATGCAGGCGTGCTTCGACGCCGAGTTGATCACCGAGATCACCCTGCAGCCGGTACGTCGCCACGGCGTCGACGCGGCCATCCTGTTCTCCGACATCGTGGTGCCGCTGCGGGCGTCTGGCATCGACCTCGACATCGTGCCCGACGTGGGGCCGGTGATTGCGCACCCGATCCGCACTGCGGCCGACGTTGCGGCGGTGAAACCGTTGGACCGCGAGCAGGTCGCACCGGTCGCCGAGGCGGTGTCGCTGCTGGTGGCGGCGTTGGGCGACGTGCCGCTGATCGGCTTCGCGGGTGCGCCGTTCACGTTGGCCTCCTACCTGGTGGAGGGCGGACCCAGCCGCAACCACGAACGCACCAAGGCGATGATGTTGGGCGAACCGGCCGTCTGGCACGCGTTGATGACCGCTCTCACCGACGTCACCATCGGCTTCCTGCGCACCCAGTTGGACGCCGGCGTCGACGCGATCCAGCTGTTCGACTCTTGGGCGGGCACGCTGTCGCTGGCCGACTACCGCACCTACGTGCTGCCCCACAGCGCGCGGGTGTTCGACAGCCTCGCCGACGATGGCGTGCCGATGACGCACTTCGGGGTCGGGACTGCCGAACTGCTCGGCGCGATGTCCGAGGCCGTGTCGGCGGGGGACAAGCCCGTCGTCGGCGTGGACTGGCGTACCTCGCTCACCGACGCCGCCGCCAGGGTCCGGCCGGGCGTCGCGTTGCAGGGCAATCTCGACCCGGTGGTGCTTCTTGCGGGCTGGCCGGTCGTCGAGCGCGCGGTGCGCAACGTCGTCGACGATGGTCGTCGGGCCGTCGATGCGGGAGCCTCCGGGCACGTGTTCAACCTGGGGCACGGGGTGTTGCCGCCGACCGACCCCGGCATCGTGACCGAAGCGGTAGCGCTGGTGCACTCGTTGTGACAGCGACGTATTGCGTTGTCGGAGGCGGTATTTCGGGTCTGGTCGCTGCCTACCGACTGCGCATCGCCGCGGGACCCGACGCCTCGATCACGGTGTTCGACCCCGCTGACCGGCTCGGTGGGGTGCTGCGCACCGAGCGCATCGGCGGCCAGTCGGTCGACGTCGGCGCCGAGGCGTTCATCGCACGTCGCCCCGAGGTGCCTGCGCTATTGGCCGAGTTGGGCCTCGCGAACAGGCAGATCGGCACGACGGGAGCGCGCCCGCTGATCTACAGCGAGGGCCGTCTGCACCCGATGCCCCAGGGCACCCTGCAGGGCATTCCCGCGCAGGCGTCGTCGGTCGTAGGCCTCGTCGACGATGCGACGGTCGCGCGGATCGCCAACGAGCGGTCGAGGCCGTTGTCGTGGCATCGGGGTGCGGACCCCACCGTCGCGCAGGTGGTCGGTGAACGCTTCGGTCCCCAGGTGGTGAGCCGCTCCGTCGACCCGCTGCTCGCGGGCGTCTATGCGGGGTCATCGGCGACGATCGGCCTGCGCTCGGCCGCCCCTACCTTGGCGGCAGCATTCGATCGGGGCGCGCCTAGCCTCACCGACGCCGTCCGCGAGGCGCTCCCGCCGCCGTCTGGGGGCTCGGTGTTCGGCGCCGTCGACGGTGGTTACGCGGTGCTGATCGACGAGCTGGTCCGTCGGGGCCACTTCGAGTGGGCTCAGGTGGCGGTCGAGCGGGTCGACCGCGACACGGACGGCTGGAGCCTCGTCGACGACGAGGGCGGACGCTGGCGTGCCGATGCGGTGCTGCTCGCCGTGCCGGCGCCGCGGCTACCACGCCTGGTCGAGGGCGTCGCGCCGAGGACCGCCGCGGCAGCGCGCCGCATCCAGGTCGCGTCGTCGGTGCTCGCGGTGCTCGCGCTTCCGGGAGGCACGCCGCTGCCGCAGCAGTCGGGCGTGCTGGTCGCCGCCGGAGAACGGTTGAACGCCAAGGCGATGACGCTGACGTCGCGCAAGTGGGGCAGACGCGGCAACGTCGAGCTGGTGCGCCTGTCGTTCGGCCGCTTCGGCGACACCCTGGCTCGCAACGTGGGCGACGAGGACCTGTTGTCGTGGGCGTCGGCGGATCTGTCGACCGTGTTCGGCGTTCATCAGGAGCCCGTCGACTGCCGCGTCCAACGCTGGATCGATGCGATGCCGCAGTACGGCCCAGGGCATGCCGAGCTGATCGCCGAGTTGCGGGCCGGGCTGCCGCCGACACTGGCAGTGGCAGGCGGCTATCTGGACGGCATCGGGGTACCCGCCTGCGTGGCGTCGGGCACCAAGGCGGCGTCATTGGCCGTCTCGGGCGTGGCACGATAGTCGTATGGCCAAGCTCGACTACGACGCCCTCAACTCCATGCAGAGATACATGATGCTCTCGGTGTTCTCCGTGCAACCGGAAGCATTGGGGCAGGACCGTGCGGCAGTCATCGACGACACCGCGACGTTCCTCAAGCAACAGGAGGAGCGCGGCGTCGTCGTGCGGGGCCTCTACGACGTCGCGGGATTCCGGGCCGACGCCGACTTCATGATCTGGACGCATGCCGAGCGGGTCGAGGACCTGCAGGCCACCTACCGAGCGTTCCGGCGCACCCCGTTGGGCCTTGTCAGTGATCCGGTGTGGAGCGTGGTGGCGTTGCATCGGCCCGCCGAGTTCAACAAGAGCCACGTGCCTGCGTTCATCGCGGGCGAGGACCCCGGCGACTACGTGTGCGTGTACCCGTTCGTCCGGTCGCTGGACTGGTACCTGCTGCCCGACGACGAGCGCCGCAAGATGCTCGTCGAGCACGGCATGGCGGGCCGCGAATATCCGGACGTGCGGGCGAATACGGTGCCTGCGTTCGCGCTCGGCGACTACGAGTGGATCCTGGCGTTCGAGGGTCCGGATCTGGGCCGCATCGTCGAGCTCATGTGGAAGCTGCGCTACACCGACGCCCGGCGACACGTGCGCGAGGAGACGCCGTTCTTCACGGGACCGCGCGTCGGCGTCGAGGAACTGATCGCGCGTCTGCCGTGAGCCGTGTGGTGGTTCCCGGGACTACGTTGCGGGCACCAGCGTCAGTGAGATCGAGTTGATGCAGTAGCGCTGATCCGTCGGCGTCGGGTAGCCCTCTCCCTCGAACACGTGGCCCAGGTGGCTGTGGCAGTTGGCGCAGAGCACCTCGACGCGGTGCATGCCGCCGGAGTCGTCGGACTTCAGGATCACCGCGTCGGAGTCGGCCGGGTCGAAGAAAGATGGCCAGCCGCAATGAGATTCGAACTTCTCACTGCTGCGGAAGAGCTCCGTGCCGCATGCGCGGCAATGGTAGACGCCCTCGGTCTTGGTGTCGGTGTACTCACCGGTGAACGGGCGCTCGGTACCTGCCTGACGCAGCACGGCGAACTCCTGCGGTGACAGCTTCTTGCGCCACTCGTCGTTCGTCAGCTGCACCTTGGGGGTGGTCGTCATGCCTCAACGCTAGCGCGGTCTCGATCCTTCGTCATCCACGACGGGTCGATGCCGTCGTCGAGGCGTCCGTCGGCCTTCGCGTCCAAATAGCGGAAGTACAACACGCAGAACACCACGATGAGCATCAGCGACCAGCCGTAGGTGATCTTGGCGTACTCGAGGAACCGGCCCGTGGTCAGCCATTTGATCAGCAGCCACCGATCCATCGTCATGAAGCCGTATATCGCGAGCCAGGCCACCCAGTTGCGCAGCACCGAGTTCGGCAGCACCACCGTCATGAGGAACGGGAACAGCATCATCGAGTAGTAGCCCTGGCCCAGTGCGGTCAGCAGGAACGTCGCGATCAGAAGCACGCCGGAGGACGTCAGCATCCAGAACAGCGGGTCGCGTTCCCGGTAGTAGCGGTACAGCAGGTAGAGGCTGGCGACCGCGAGCAATCCGAAACCAATGCGCAGCAAGAGGATCAGCCACACGGGTAGGCCGTAGTAGATGCCATTGCCCTGGATTGAACTGTTGAAGTAGTCGCGCACCGAGAAGATATAGGGCACCGTGTTGCGAACGAAGTCCATCGGGTTTCGGACCAACGGCCATGCGATCGCATTGAACAGAAGCGGTACGCCGAACGCGGGAATCAACGCGCGCCATTGCCGATTCAGCAGCGGCAGCAGCAGCAGCGGGGCCAGCGACGGCTTGATCACCAGCGTCAACCCGACGGCGACGCCCGCCAGCCATTGGTGGTTGACCTTGCCGTCGAGCAGCCAGCGGAAGAACAGCACCTCGCACAGCAGGATGCAGCCGTTGATGTTGGTGAAGACCAGTGTGTTGGTGACACTTTCGGTGCAGAACATCGCGAGCAGCAGGGCGGGCGCGGCCACCGACGACAGCGAGAACTTGAACAACCGCAGCAGGAAGTAGGCGGCCACGATTATCGCGATGGTATTGAACGTGATGAACCAGTACCTGGACGCGTCGACGGGCAGGTAGCCGAAGGGGGCCAGCAGCAGCGTGCCGCCTGGCGGGTACAGGTAGTGCGGGTCCACCTGGTCGAAGTGCTCGTTGTAGATGTCCAGGCCGAGCTTGAAGTTGATGACGGCGCGGTACACCGGACCGAAGTCATCGGTGATGTAACCGTTGGTGCCAAGGACGTATGTGCGATGGATCACCGAGAGGATCGCGATCGGCCACAACGCGGAACGCACGGTGGTCGCGACGCTGGGGGGTGAGGTGCGGGGCCGGAAGGCCCTCAAAAGGGTGTCAGGTACCGCCACCAGCGCACCGTACACCGGACGTGATGAGCACCAAGCTAGGCAGGGCAGTACGTGTCGGTCTCGGGAACCTTCCCGGTGCCCAGATAGGACAGTATCGGCGGAATCGCGCACGGCGAGTAGATGCTGGCCCCGTGGCCAACGCCCTGCCACATCACGCGCCGGTTCGCGGCGCCGGAGTTGATGATGGTCGCTGCGACCGCGGCCACCCCCTCGTTGCCCACGATCGGGTCGTTCTGGACGCCGAGCAGCAGTACGGGAATCTTGAGGTTCTGCGGGTCCGGCGGTGTCGAGCCGCTGGGCCAGGAGAGGCAGTTCACCAGGTCGAGGGCGCCGACGGTGCCGAACTCGGGATAGAGCTTGCCCCACTCGACGACGAGTTGGCGCACCCTGTCGGGGGTCGGTCTGTTCAGCGCGTCACTGCAGCCGTTCACGAACTGGCCGTCGGTTTCCCGCAGCGTCTCGGCGTCGTTGATGAGGGCGTTGAGTCGGGCGACGTCACCGCCGCGGGCGGCGGCCAGGGTGCCCGCCAGCGCGTTGGTCGAGCTGACGAAGTCACCACGCGGGAACGCGAGTGCAGTGGCGATGGCATCGGCGAGAGCGGCCACCGACGCGCCACCTGGTCCGGTCCCCTGGCGTGCGCTCGCCAGCATGGCGTCGATTGCACCCTTCGGGTCGGGTCCGAGCGCGCAACCCGCTGCGACACACTGCCCGATGAACGCCTCGAGGGCCGCCTGCTGGCCCTTGACCTTCTGCTCTGCTCTGGCCTCGGCAGCGATGCCGAGCGGCAGTGGAGAGTCGAGCACCAGCCGGGACACCTTGTTCGGGTGCGAACCCGCGTACGCCAGCGCCACCTGAGCGCCGTTGCCGACGCCGAGCAGGGCGATCGTGGGGACGTCCCAGGTGCTGCGCAACCGTTCGATGTCCTCGGCGGCGTGCGCGTTGTCGTAGGCCGAGTCGCCGGGGGCGATGCTGTCGGTGCAGCTCGTCGTCGCCGTCTGGACGATGGCGCTCAGATTGGCGACCGGATCGTCACCGGAGGCGAACTGCGCCTGGTCGAGCATCTCCTGGCGGCTGAACAAGTCGCGACAGTCGAGGTCACCAGACATTCCGATGCCGCGACGGTCAACCGCGACGACCGGGTTGGACTTGAGTACGTCGGCTCCGCCGCGGGAGAGCCACACCGGCAGTTGGGTGGACGACGGCAGGTCGGTACCCGTCGTCATCACCAGCGGTCCGGCATCCGCCGGCGTCGCGGCGGTCTTCGCTCGGACCACGCCGATGCTGAGTGTTCCCGAGGCACCGTTGATCGAGTCGAGGTCGGCGTCGTAGTTGGCGCAGTCGAAACTGACGCCAGGGACGGCGGGAACTGAGGCCTGACTGAAGAGCCGCGCCGTGCAGTCACGCCACTTCAGGTCGTTCTTGGGGGCCTCGATCGGTGGTGGGCCTGACGCGACGGGGGTGGTTTCCGGTGCGCCCTGCGGCCCGGCGCCCGAGTCGGTGGCGAAGCGAGGGTTGGCGGCCAGTCCCGGTGCACAGCCCGCGAGCACCACAGCCGCGACGGCGGGCAGACAGAGGGCCCTGAGCAGCTGAGGATGCCGACGCATGGTGACCACATTAGCGATCGCCGGGTTGCTGCCCGCCCGGCTGGCTTCGGAGGGCAGGAGCGGCGTCACTCGTCCTTGACGTACCGCGTGTAGAGGTAGCCCTCGTCGTCGGTCAGCAGGTGACTTCGTCGCATGCGGACGTGGGCCTCGCCCGACCCGGTGGCGATGCGCCGGGCGAGTCCACCGACCAGGATCGGCGCGATCGTGACGCAGAGCTCGTCGAGCAGGTCGTGTTCGGTGAGCAGGCTGATGAGTGACGGTCCGCCTTCGGAGAGGACCCGCCGGAGCCCTCGTTCGTTGAAGATCGTCAGCACCACGGCAGGATCGACACCGTCGGTGTGGGCGCCCGACGCGTCGACGACCTCGGCCAGCGAGCCGAAGCGCCCGCGGGCCTCTGCGACGGTCTCGCGGCACGTC
>JAOPWT010000334.1 GCA_025965555.1 Mycobacterium sp. | reverse complement strand
ATCGACATCGCGGTGTCGGCGAGCTGGGTGCGCGCCGGGGTGCCCCTGCCGAACATTGCGTTGAACGGACCACCGGAGGGCTCGAGGTCGACGTGCACCACCTGCTCGGCGAACTCGTGGGTTCGTCGGGCCAGGTCGTGCTGGGCGATGGTCGGAGTGAGGTCGAAGCTCATGCCGGCGCCGCGGTCTCAGTACACATGTGTTCACTGATACCCGCTTGGGCGGCGCCGGAATCGTGCCCTACTCGACGCCGATGGCAACCTCGGTCGACTTGACGAACACCGTGGCCGGGAGGCCCGCCTCGAGGCCCAGGTCCTCGGCGGCGTCCTTGGTGATCGACGCCGTCACGATCTGCTCGCCGCCGTCGAGCTTGACGCGAACGGTGGCCATCACGGCGCCGAGGTGGACCTCGGTGATGGTGCCGGTGAGCTGGTTGCGGGTGGAGAGGCGCATGTCGGAAAGCCTAGGCGGATCGCGCGCCCGTCACGTCGGGATCGGCCTAGCCTGGGACGGTGAAGCTCGCGGCCCTGCACCTGGTGCAGCGTGACGCGGTGTCGTGCGGGCCCGCCGTCGCCGTCGTGGCAGGCACGCTGCTCGATCCCGGCTACCGCGCCAACCTTGCCGACACCGCCTGGTTCGACGGCGAGCAGGGCAGGATCCACGCGGCCGCGAATCGAATCTGGCCTCGGTCGCTCGGCACCACGCCGTGGGGCATGGCGAGGTCGATCAGTGAACACAGCGCCACGTACCACGTGCGTTACGGCTGGCGGCTGTCGAGGCGCAAGGATCTGCTGGCCGACGTGGAGCGCGCGGTGCGGGGGAACTGGCCGGTCGCCATGCTCATCGGCAACGCGATTCCCCGGCACTGGGTGCTGATCGTCGACTGCGGCGGGGAGATGCTGCACTGCTACGAGCCGTCCTCAGGTGAAGTGGTGCCGGTGCCCAAGGCGGCGGTCCCGCAGGCCGGGTTGACCGCGCTCGGCTTCCCGCGGGCATTCGCGTTCGTGCTTCCCCGGTACCGGCTGCCGGAATCCTGATCGAACATATGATCGAACGGTGGGCGAGCTTCAGTCGATCGGCTATCACGGTCAGCCGGTGCAGCAGGCCTTCCGCCGCGTCGATCCGCCCGTGGTGGTCCTGATCGACCTTGCCGCGGTCTTCCCGCGCGAACCCCACCGGGCGGGCGGCTACCAGCCGGCCGGCCTGCAGATGCATTCGATCGTCGAGGGGCTGCTCAGCTGCTGGGGGCTGTGCGAGCAGGGCTTCTGGTGGGGGCTGGTCACCTACGACATCGCCTACGGCGCCAACCGCAAGTCCGTCACACACTGGATCCCCTCCTGGACGTTGAAGCGCAAGGCCGACCGCCGGTCGTAGGGTGCAGGCATGGCCCGCAAGCTCGCTACCGCCGACACCGTCGACCTGCCGACGCTGCTCGACTTCGTCCGCCCGCGGCATCACATGGTGCTGACGACCTTCCGCTCCGACGGCTCGCTGCAGAGTTCGCCGGTGACCGGCGGGGTGGACGAGGCCGGTCGGATCGTCATCGCCAGCTACCCCAAGCGGGCCAAGTCGGCGAACATCCGCCGCGATCCGCGTGCCAGCGTGACCGTGCTCTCCGATGAGTTCAACGGCGCATACGTGCAGGTGGACGGTGACGCAGAGGTCATCGACCTGCCTGACGCGATCGAGCCGCTGGTGGACTACTTCCGTGCGGTCGCCGGCGAGCACTCCGACTGGGACGAGTACCGGCAGGCGATGGTTGATCAAGGAAAATGCCTGATCAGGGTGACGCCGGTGCGGTGGGGTCCGGTGGCCACCGGCGGCTTTCCGCCGAGCTAACAGCCACACCGACCTCGCGTCTGTGGTAGTCAGAGACAGTGGTCGCGTTGCGGCGGCTAGCTCGTCAAACTATAGTCTGGACACATGTCCAGAGCGCAGATTCCGACTCTGGCCGCGGTGAAATAGCCATGCGAATTGCCCTGCTGTCATACCGAAGCAAGACGCATTGTGGTGGGCAGGGCGTCTACGTCCGCCATCTGAGTCGCGGTCTCGTAGAACTTGGCCACGACGTCGAGGTCTTCTCTGGTCAGCCATATCCCGAAGGGCTCGACCCGCGGGTGCGTCTGACCAAGGTGCCGAGCCTTGACCTCTACCGCGAACCCGATCCGTTCCGCATTCCGCGCCCCAACGAGATCCACGACCGCATCGATCTGCTCGAACTGCTGTCCACGTGGACGGCTGCCTTCCCCGAGCCGAAGACCTTCTGTCTACGCGTCGCGCGGATCCTGTCCGAGCGACGCGGCGAGTTCGACGTCGTGCACGACAACCAGAGCCTGGGTGACGGCCTGCTGGCGATCGCCGACCTGGGCCTGCCGGTGGTGGCGACGGTGCACCACCCGATCACCCGCGACCGCGTGCTGGACGTGGCGGCCGCGAAGTGGTGGCGAAAGCCGTTGGTGCGCAGGTGGTATGGCTTCGCTGAAATGCAGAAGCAGGTGGCGCGCCGGATTCCCGAGTTGCTGACCGTGTCGTCGTCGTCGGCGGCTGACATCGCCGAGGACTTCGACGTCGAGCCCGATCAACTGCACGTCGTGCCCCTCGGTGTGAACACGGAACTGTTCCGGCCCAGTGAGAATCGGGTGCGCAACAGGATCATCGCCATCGCCAGTGCAGACGTACCGCTCAAGGGCGTCAGCCATCTGTTGCACGCGGTCGCCCGGTTGCGCGTCGAGCGCGACCTCGACGTTCAGCTGGTCTCGAAGCTCGAGCCCAACGGGCCCACCGAGAAGCTGATCGCCGAACTCGGCATCTCCGACATCGTGCACAGCTCGAGCGGACTGAGCGACAACGAACTGGCCGACCTGCTGGCCTCGGCCGAGGTCGCCTGCATTCCCTCGCTCTACGAGGGCTTTTCGCTACCTGCCGTCGAGGCCATGGCCAGCGGCACGCCGATCGTGGCCAGCCGCGCGGGTGCGCTGCCCGAGGTGGTCGGCGACGATGGCGTCTGCGCGCGTCTGGTCCGTCCAGGTGACGTCGACGATCTGACCAAGGTGTTGGGCGAACTGCTCGACTCCCCTCTGGAGCTGCGAAGGCTCGGCGCCAACGGCCGCAAGCGTGCCGTCGACGTCTTCAGTTGGGAATCCGTGGCTGCACAGACGGTTTCGGTGTACGAGCGCGCAATGAAACGAGTGAAGACATGCTGACCGTCGACTTCGACAAGCTTGGGGTCGGTGCAGGCAGCAGCCTGATCGACGTGGGTTGCGGAGCGGGCAGGCACTCGTTCGAGGCGTTCCGGCGCGGCGCCGACGTCGTTGCGTTCGACCAGGACGTCGCCGAGCTCAACAACGTCGACGCCATCCTGCAGGCGATGCAAGACCAGGGCGAGGCTCCTGCTTCGGCGAAGGCCGAGGCCGTCAAGGGCGATGCACTCGATCTGCCCTACGACGACGGCACCTTCGACTTCGTGATCGCCTCGGAGATCCTTGAGCACGTCCCGCAGCACGAGCGCGCGATCGACGAGTTGATCCGTGTGCTCAAACCCGGTGGCCGACTGGCCGTTACAGTGCCACGATGGCTGCCCGAGAAGGTGTGCTGGATCCTGTCGGACGAGTACCACGCCAACGAGGGTGGTCACATCCGCATCTATCGCGCCGACGAACTCCTAAACGCAATTGCCAGTCGGGGGATGCGGTTCGAGCACCGGCACCACGCACACGCGTTGCACGCACCCTTCTGGTGGCTGAAATGTGCTGTCGGCGTGGACAAGCCCGACCATCCAGCCGTGACTGCGTATCACAAGATGCTGGTCTGGGACATGATGTCGCGCCCGTGGCTGACCCGCAACGCGGAATCGCTGCTCAACCCGCTGATCGGCAAGAGCGTCGCGTTGTACTTTCACAAGCCGGCGGTCTGATCGGTGCGGCGTCATGAGATTCCTGGAGTACCAGGTGTTCTCACGCCGGAAGAGTGCCATCAGACGGCCGTGTCCATCGCCGCCACGCAGGAGCCCTCGGGCGCATTGCCGTGGTTCCCTGGCGGGCACACCGACCCGTGGGACCACGTCGAGAACGCCATGGCGTTGACCGTCGCCGGACTGTGGGAACCCGCGCGGGCCGCGTTCGACTGGTGTCGTAACGTGCAACGCGCCGACGGTTCGATGCCGATCCAGATGCGCAACGGTGTGCTCGAAGATGGCAACAGCGACAGCAACTTCTGCGCCTACGTCGCGACCGGGGTGTGGCATCACGTGCTGATCACCGGTGTCCGCGGCTTCGCCGAGGCCATGTGGCCGGTGGTCAGCCGGGCCATCGACTTCGTGTTGACGTTGCAGCTGGACGGCGGTGAGATCGCTTGGGCCAGAAGCGAATCAGAGATCCTGCCCGAGGCTCTGCTGACCGGGTGCGCCAGCATCTACCACAGCATCCGATGCGCACTCGCGTTGGCGAACTACATGGGCGAATCGCAGCCGGAGTGGGAAGTGGCCGTCGGCAGCCTCGGCCACGCGATCGCCGAGCATCCCGAGTCGTTCAACCTCAAGGACGACCACGCGATGGAGTGGTACTACCCCGTGCTCGGTGGAGCACTGCGGGGAGATGCCGCCAAGGCGCGCATCGACGAACGGTGGGACCGGTTCGTCGTGCCAGGTCTTGGCATCCGCTGCGTCGATCATCGGCCGTGGGTGACCGGGGCGGAAACGTGCGAGCTGGTGATGGCGTTGGACGCGATCGGTGATTCGGTAAGGGCGCGTGAGCAATTCGCTGCCATGCATCACCTCCGCGAGCAGGATGGCTCCTACTGGACCGGCCTGGTCTTCTCCGATGGGAAGCGGTGGCCGGTGGAGCGCACCACGTGGACCGGCGCGGCGATGATTCTCGCGGCGGACGCGCTGTCTGCGACGACGGCGGCCAGCGGCATCTTCCGCGCCGACGATCTTCCGCGCGGCCTCGAGGGCGAGTTCGACTGCGCCTGCGCGGCCAGCGGCCGTTGACGCCCGCCAGTCGTTTCAGTTGATCTGGCCGTGGTGGTGAAACCTGTTCCCGCCATTGCGTTTAGCCCGGTACATGGCCTTGTCGGCGGCTCCGACGAGATAGTCGACCAGTGGTTTGTGCTGACGGGCGGGGATACCGTCCAACGGAGCGCAGGCCGTGCCGACGCTGGCAGTGACGGCGACGGGGAGGTCGGCGACGGCTTCGCAGATCCTCCTGGCCAGCGTGGCGGCGTCGCCGACGTAGGACGTGTCGGCGACGATGAACTCCTCCCCGCCGCTGCGTGCGATGACCGCGGTGTCGCGCGTGCTGGCCCGCAGCGCGTCTGCCACCTCCACCAGCACGCGATCTCCGGCGAGGTGGCCGTAGTGGTCGTTGATCGCCTTGAAGTCGTCGAGGTCGATCACCGCCACGAGGAGGAACATGCCTGGCTCGGGTCGGGCCATCACCAGGCCCAGCGTCTCGAGCTGGAACGCTCGCCGGTTGCACAGATTCGTCAGCGGATCGAGGTCCGCCCGCACCAGGTCGTTGCCGAGCGCTCGGATCAGGACCTGGATGGCGAGGGGCAACGCGATGTTGACCTGCAGTACGAGGAACAGATCCACCCCGGCGAGCGCCACATGACCGTTCGACGCCAGCCTGATCGCCGCATACAGCGCGACGCCCGCCGCGACCGCGAAGTTGTAGACGACGTACTTGGACGTGTGGAAGAACGCGATGTAGCCGCCGCTGGTCGCGAACGCGATACAGCCCATCAGCGAGGCCATGGGGTGGGGATGAGCCAGGCAGGCTAACGCGATCGAGGTGTTGGTCACCACGGCGAAGCCGACGGATTGGATGGGTGTCGGCCACCGCGTCGACCACAGGATCACCCCCGCCACCCCGCCGCCGAACGCGGTCCACGTCATCGCCACGGGAAGCGCGCCGCGCGGACCATCCTCGCTGAACAGCAGCGCTACCAGGCACAACGAGAGCGAGGCGGCGATTGCGGCCATCATGGTGCGGGCGGCGCCGCTGATACCGCGCGCGTGGAGGTATCCGCTGAGCCAGTCGTAGTGACTGGGCTGCAGCCACCATCGCTTGAACGCTGCAGCCACGTGGCCCCCCGATGTCAGTGAGCAAATTATGCACGACCGTCACTTTCAGGAATCGTGGGTAGCGTCGTGGCCATGCCCGAACCCCGGAACCGCAACCGATGGGAGTTGCGCACCTGCGCGCGCCGAGGCCATGTCACTTACGCGCCCGACGAGGATGCCCTCGCGGAGCGGCTCAGCGGAACGACCGGGATCGGCGAAGTGTGGCGTTGCCTACGCTGCGGCGACTTCGTCCCCGGGCCACCACATGGGCGCGGACCCGCGGAGAACGCACCGCTCGTCCTTCGGGGCAAGGCGCTACGGCAGGCCATCATCGTGCGCGCGCTCGCGGTGGAGCGGTGGATTCGCGCGCTGCTGATCGCCCTTGCGGCGTGGGCGGTCTGGAAGTTCCACGGCGCGCAGGGGTCGATCCAGGCCACGTTCGACCGTGACCTGCCGCTGTTGCGTAACTCGGGCATCAAGGTCGACCAGATGACGGCG
>JAOPWT010000317.1 GCA_025965555.1 Mycobacterium sp. | reverse complement strand
GAACCACCATGACAGCTCCGAAGGTCTACGCCGAACCGCAAAACCCGGCGTTGCCGAGTTCCGGCTTCGTGCTCGATCACCAGCACGCCGCCCTCGTCATCACTGATCCGCAGATCGACTTCCTCAGTCCGGACGGCGTCTCGTGGCCGGTGTTCGGTGACAGCATTAGCGAAAACGACACCGTCGCTCACATCGGCGAATTGTTCGCTGCCGCGAAGCTCGCGGGAATCACCGTCGCGGTGTCGCCGCACTACTTCTACCCGACCGACGACCAGTGGCTGTTCGGCGATCCGCTCGAGCAGTTCATGGGTAACGTCGGCATGTTCGGCCGCCGGGGCGCCTACACGACCGACGGCTTCGCCGGCTCCGGCGCCGACTTCTTGCCCGATTACCATCATCACATCCACGACGGGCAGACCGTGATCGCGTCTCCGCACAAGATCGTCGGACCCGAGTCGAACGACCTCGTGCTCCAGTTGCGCAAGCGCGGCGTGAATCAGGTCATCTTGGCGGGCATGGCCGCCAACCTGTGCGTCGAAGGCCATATGCGCGAACTCGTCGAGCAGGGCTTCGAAGTCGCCGTCGTCAAGGACGCCACGGCGGGCCCGCGCCTACCCGAGGGGGACGGCTACCTTGCTGCGCTGATCAACTTCAGATTCCTCGCCAGCGTGGTGTGGACGACGGCCGATGGCGTCGCCGCACTCGAGGACCGCCCAACCCATCATCGAGGAAGCTGAAAGACATGACAGCCATTGAGAATCCACGCCAACACACGTTCAGCTTGAACAATGGCGCGCCGATGCCCGCCCTCGGATTCGGCACGCTGGTGTCGGACAGCAGCGAAACGCGAAATGCCACCAAGACCGCGATCGAGGTGGGGTTCCGTCACCTCGACTGTGCCGAGCGTTACCGCAATGAAGTAGACGTGGGTCTGGCGCTCAAGGAGTCGCTCGCCGACGGGACGGTCCGCCGTGCGGACCTGTTCGTGACCACGAAGCTCTGGAACAACAACCATCGACCCGAGCGGGTCGAACCCGCGTTGCAGGCGAGCTTGAACAGACTGGGCCTGGACGAGGTCGACCTGTATCTGATGCACACCCCGTTCGCCTTCAAACCCGGCGACGACCAAGATCCTCGTGACGGGCACGGCGCCGTCATCTATGACGATGGCGTGACCGTGGAGGAGACGTGGGCCGCGATGGAAGCCCTTGTCGATCAAGGACTTTGCCGAGCAATCGGGCTATCCGACATCGGCGTCGCGGGCACCCGAAGGATCCTCGACACCGCCCGAATCGCGCCCGCGGTCGTGGAAGTCGAGTCGCACCCGTACCACCCGCAGTGGGAACTGCAGGACTTCTGCACGTCGGCAGGCATCATCCTGCTGGCATTCGCTCCGCTGGGACACGCGATGGAACCGCGCCTGCTCGATGACCCGCTCATCCTGACCATGGCGCGACGCTTTGGGCGGACGCCCGCACAGGTGCTGTTGGCCTGGGGCGTTCAGCGCGGCACCGCCGTTCTGACATCGTCGGTAAGGGCTGAACGCATCAGCGAGAACTTCGACGTCACCGCGCTGCCCGCGAGCGCGATTCAGGAAATCAACGAGCGGATCCAGACTCGCTACCGATTCAATTCGGTCGTGGATGGCGGAGAACCAGGATTCATCGAAGTGCCGCACGGCAGTTGAGGCACCCGAACACAGATGACTTGCGACAATTTCGCTGTCATTTAACGACAGGGGGTAATCATGAACCGGGTAGATCGCGTTGCCTTGATCACCGGAGCCAGCCGAGGCATCGGGGCGGCGACCGCATCAATCCTCGCCGAGCAGGGATTTCGGGTGGTAGTCAACCATCGCGACAGTGCTTCACAGGCAGATGCGGTGGTGGCGGCCATCACCGCGGCGGGTGGCGAAGCCGCCGCGATTCGGGCTGACGTCACCTCCCCCAACGACGTCACCGCCATGGTCGACGAAGTCGAGCGGCGCTGGGGCGGCCCCGACGTGCTCGTCCACAACGCGTTGATCCCCTTTGACGTCACCTCCTTTGCCGACCTGAGTTGGGAGCAACTCGGCGGCAAGCTCGACCGGGAATTGCACGCCGCCTTCCTCATCACCAAAGCCGTTGTCCCAAACATGATCTCCCGCAACTACGGCCGCATGGTCTACCTCAGCACCGGACTGTCCCGTCGCCCCCGCGAGGGAATGATCACCCTGGGCACCGCCAAGGCAGCCCTGGACCAGTTCGTCCGCTACCTGGCGCTGGAATTGGCGCCGCACGGAATCACCGCCAACCTCGTCGCCCCCGCCACCGTCGACGAAACCAAGGTCACCGAACTGCTCACCGCTGATCAGGTTTCCGCACTCGGAGCCACCAACCCGATGGGCCGCCTGGTGCGCCCCGACGAGGTGGCCCGCACCGTTGCCTTTCTGGCCAGTGAGGACGCCGGCTTCACCACCGGGCACTACCTTCCCGTCAACGGCGGCATTTCCATGGATTGACACCGAGGCTCCCACCTCGAACTGGCTTGAGAGCGAAGGGATCTGGGCATGCACACCATCGACCTGGCTTACGCGGGGCACGGTCTTCACGAAGAACTGATCGCCTACGTCGCCGACCAGGAGGGCTACTACGAGGATGAGGGCGTCCACGTCGCCATCCGCGACGGGGTCGGCTGGGAAACCGAGCGTCTGCGCCGCTGCGCGACGATCGGCCTTGGCCGAGCTCTGTTGTCGCGCCTCACCGACGGCATCGGTTGGACGATGCTCAGCGTCAACACCCATCGCCCACTGTTCTGGTTCCTCGGCAGCGCCGACATCACCACCATGGCCGACCTACGCGGCCGCCGCCTGGCAGTCCACGCCGCGCACACCGCCCCTGGCTGTTTCGCCCGGATCGTCCTGCGCAAGCACGACCTGGACCCCGACCATGACCTCACCTGCGTCGAACGAATCCCCGGTGACTACCAAATGGACCTACGCCGCCTTCGCGACGGCTCCATCGACGCCGCCTACGTCGGAAGCACCCTCTCCCCCGAACAGATAACCACGGAAGAAGGACTCCACCTACTTGCCTGGGTCGGCGACCACTTTCAGATCCCCACCGTCGGCATCGCCGTGGATCCAGCCCACATCCCACTGGACAGCCCCGCCGTTGGAGCCCTCGTCCGCGCTAACCATCGAGCCCTGCACACACTGGCCGAGCGACCGGACTTGGCCGTCGACTACATCGGATCGTTCCTCAACCGCCTCACCCGAGAAGAAGCCGAGCAGCACTACCAACGCTACGTCGGCCCGTACTTCACCCCCGCAGGCCAGGTCGACCTCGACATCGCCCAGCAGGCGATCGACACCGTCGCCACCGAACTCGCCGTCGCACCGGTGGCCGCCGGCGACGTGTATCTGCCGAGCCAGTGAGCCCCACAGCAAGTTCTTAACAGGCCTAAAGGCGTCACCCATGGGGGCTCGATAGCGTTCTTGCACGGATCAGTTCGCGCGAGCGTGCTGCCCGGCAACGAAGACCCGCGGCGCGCGACGTTTCCCCCGAGCGTCGCGCGCCGCGCCCTCGGCGAGCACCATTGGAAACCTGTGAAGTGCCACAGCGTCTGACCGGGCCCCATCGCTCGGCAGTATCATCGGACCCGCCGGAGGCCATGGCGGGGCGGGCATCTGGCTAGCGACGTCGTGGCGGTCTGACGAGGTCGATCGGACGACCGTTGTCCTCCGCGACGAAAGGTAGCCGCTGTGCCCGGGCAGGCGCCGGACCCGACCGGAGTGAAGATTCTCGATGCCGCCTCGCGCGTGCTCGCAGACTTCGGCTTCAAGCGGGCGACCGTGGAACTCGTCGCCAAATACGCTGCCGTGTCGCACATGACGGTCTATCGCCGATGGTCCAGCAAGGGCGATCTCCTCCGGTTCGCAGTCCTGCGTGAACTGTCGATGCTTCTCGACGCTGCCTTCGACAACGCGGCCGACGTCGAGTCGTTCGACGAGAAGGTGGTCCGGGCCTTCACCGGGGTGGTGTGGTCCGTGCGCAGCCATCCGCTGATGATCAGGGAGTTGAACACCGAACCAGAGGTTCTGCTCGCCATGATGTCCACCGGATCCGGTTCGATCATGGAAACCGCCGTGCCGCTGGTCGCGCAGCAACTCAGCCGCATCGCCGACGCCGATACGAGCGCCGATGATCTGGAAGCCCTGGCCGACGTATTCGTGCGGTTGGCGCATTCCCTCGTTCTGGTGCAGCACCGGAACAGCCCACTCGAAACCCGCGCCGACCTTGATGTCTACGCTCGCCGCTTCTTCGATCCTCTCCCTGCAGCCTCGTTCGGCGCTTCCGTTCCCCTGATTGCCGCCGCAGGATCGTCGGTCGACGAGGACACCGCGGCAGGCGATGACGTCGCGCCTCGCGCGATGGTGCAGCGACACCGTCTCCAACTCGCGGCGGCGAGTCTGCTCGCGGTGCTTCTCGTCGGAGCGGGATTGAGCGCCGTGTTCGTACGCCAGGGCGGAACGCCGCTGTCTCCTGATCTGATCAGAACCGAGCAGTCGTCGGCGCCCTCGGTGTCCTCGACTGCTCCGGTGCCAAGGCTCCCTCCGGCGACCGTTGGGCCCGACACCATCGCTCCCGGCGCAACCGAAGTTCCGACGTTGACAACCCCTCCGTCGGCTGAGCAGTCCCCGCTCACGTCCTCTGCGCCGACCTTCACCAGGCTCCCGACCACCAGCCGGGGGTCGTCCGGCGGGGCAGGCGGACCCGTTGTCGGCGAACCGCAGCGGCCGCCGAAGCCGTTCCATGGCAGCCCGCCGTCCATGTTTGCTCCGGGGCAGCCTGCGACGGGGCCTGGGCCAGCGGGGTTGGGCCCGAACCCGGGACAGGGCGGACCCGGTCCCGGCGGCCGTCCGTCTCGGTGACCGCGTCACCCGGTCGATCGCCAGCGTTGGAGCACACCCCTTGGTGAGGTTCTGGCACGGCGGCGCACCACGCTCCGGCGCCCCCGCGAGCCACCACGGGTGACTGTCCCACCGATGGAGATGGGGCATCGGCCGACACGGCGGCGGCGGTGCGACAAGCGTTTGCGGGCCGAGTTCCGGGCTCCCACCCCAGCTGCCGCTACCCTTTCGGGGGCAAGTCACGACGCGTGCCGATGCTATGAATCTTCACAGCATCGAATGTCAAAGAGCCTGTTCAGACGCCCCCTGTTAGTCTGTGCGCGGATTCATAACACACTATCTTGGCGCCGTTGTCGGCGGCGAGGAGGGCAACACCATGACGGGTGACGTGACGGCCGTCCGGGCTCGACGGCCTCGATTCCCGACCGCGCCATCAGCGACGTCGATCGCGGGAATGTTCGGCCAAGAGGCCTCCCGTCGGGGGTGGGCCTCGTCGTCAACCGGTCGTCATTGCGTCGCTCATGGCGGCGAACAGCCTGACGCTTGGGATAGCCAGCCCCGTAGCTGCCACCGGGCCCCGTTCGAAACCCGGTCATCATGACCATGACGATTTCCGCGCAACGCCAATCGACGTTTGCCGAAGCGCCTGCTCCCGTGCTGCGCGCCGACGGCAGCCCCATCAAGGTGCTCGTCGTCGACGACGAACCCGTGTTGGCCGAACTGCTGACGATCGTCCTGCGCCGCGAGGGATGGCAGGTGTCCACGGCCGGGAGCGGAGCCAGTGCCGTTCTCAGTGTTGAGCGTGAGGCACCCGACCTCGTCGTGCTGGATCTCGCCCTTCCCGACGTGGACGGCTTGGCAGTCCTTCGCACGCTGCGGGACTTACTGCCCACCCTGCCGGTGCTGCTGCTGACGGCCAAGGCCAGCGTGGAGGATCGGATCGCGGGCCTGGCGCAGGGCGGCGACGACTACGTCACCAAACCCTTCAGCCTTGAAGAAGTGGTGCTGCGCTTGCGCGGGCTGATCAAGCGCAGCGGCGTCGTCACCGCCATGGACCGCGGCCACATCGTCGTCGGTGACCTGGTGCTGGACGTCTACAGCCACGACGTGACCCGGTCGGGCAGGAGGATCGAGCTGACCGCCACCGAGTTCAAGCTGCTCCGATACCTGATGCGAAATCCCGGGCGGGTGGTGGCGAAGTCCCAGATCTTGCGGGAGGTCTGGAAGTGCGAATTCGGCGGTAGCCCCAACCTGGTGGAGATCTTCATCTCCTACCTTCGGAAGAAGATCGACTCGGGCCACCACCGACCGATGATCCACACCGTCCGCGGCAGCGGCTACGTGCTCAAAGCCAGATGACATGGCTGATCGCGATGCGCACGAGTTGGTCGTCTACGCCGTCGGGGTGCTCGTCACATTCGACAGGGTGGGGCAACGCTTTGATCCGACGGGGCCGCCCGTCGACGTCGCGGTAGGTTGTGTCGTCACTCTCGCCGCCGCCGCGTTGTGGCCACTGGCCGTGAGTCTCTTACTGCTTCACAAAGTTTCGACCATCAGGACCGCAGCGTCAGTCGCGTCCAGGCATGACTCGAATCCGGTCGGTCGGTATCTGGAACGACTGGAGCAGTTGGACTGACATTGGAAGTGGTCGTCCACGCGGCGTCGGCTTTAGCCTGTCTCATCCCCCGGCCTGCCTCGAGGGCGGCAGAATCGCTGGATTCACCCCAGGAGTGCCGACCCGAGACGCCAGCCAGGGCAGTGCGAGTGCAAAGGTAGCGGCCGCGAAGGTCCAGTCATGGTGTCCGTCCAGTGTGACGACGTCACACGAGATGCCACGGGATCGACCCAGTGTGTCCAGCGTCTGCGCGGCAGGGTCGTCGCCCGGAGTGGCGAACAGGCCAGAGACGTTCTCGTAGTTGCCGTGCCCGACGATCACGGTCGACGGGTCGAACCTCGACCACGCGCCGCGGTCGCCGCCGAACAGTCGGTCGATGGTCTGTTCCTTCGAGCCGGTATTCGGTCCAAGATCTCCGGCGATGTCGAGGAAGGCGTGAAACCTGTTGGGATGCATGACCGTAAGGTCCAGTGCACACGTGCCTCCCGACGAGAACCCGACTACGCCCCAGCTGGTCTGTTCGGCGCTGACGGCGAAGGTGTCGACCAGGTACGGCACGACGTCACCCGCCAGGTGATCGGCCGCGTGGCCGCGCGGTCCGTTCACGCATTCGGTGTCGACGCTGAAGGACCCGCTGGCGTCTACGAATACCACGACCGGTGCGTTGCCCCCGTGCGTCGACGCGAATGTGTTCAGGGTGCTGAGCGCGTCACCGGCACGCAGCCAGTCGGCTGGGGTGTGGAACTCTCCGGCGATCATCATGACGGCGGGCAGCGGTGGTGGCGGGTTGGTCGCGAACCAGGCAGGCGGCAGGTAGACCAACTCGCTGCGATGAGCGAAATTCGCTGCGCTATCCGGGATGGTCACCTCAACGACCACCCCGGTAGACGGGCGAACCCCGTTCCGCCGCAGCGCCGTAACGCCTTCGAGGTCGGTCTGACCTGGTACTGGTCGGGACGTCAGCTGGTCCCACGCGATCGACACCGTTGGGAAGTATCCGATCCAACCGTTGATGGTCACACCCGTACTGAGTAGGCACGTCGACGCGGCGAATACGGTCAGATTGCGCCGAAACCAGCGAGACCCGGGCCAGCCGGCCACCACCGTAGCGGAGGCGAGCCCAGTCGCCGCCACCCAGAACCACAGCCGAGCCGGCGCCGGCTCACCGGCAACGCCGAGGTTGTTCATCCACCAGCGTGCTCCCGCGGCGACGAGAACGCCGAACGCCGTCAGCGGCAACAGCCATATGGCGCACCAGCGACGAGAACGCCATCCCACCGCACCGATCACCGCTGCGATCGTGACCACCTGGATCGCTGCGGGCAGCCACCCGTGCATCAGCGAGACCGGCCCCGCCATCATCGCCGCCTCACTAGTGGCGGACGTATCGGTCGTCTAGAAGTGCAGGGTGGCATGGCTTGCCAATCGCTGCGCGATGTCGGTCAACGGGTCGGCGGTGGCGATCTCGGCACCCAGCCGTCCAGCTGC
Source organism: Mycobacterium sp. (assembly GCA_025965555.1). Taxonomy (GTDB): domain Bacteria; phylum Actinomycetota; class Actinomycetes; order Mycobacteriales; family Mycobacteriaceae; genus Mycobacterium. The sequence goes on along the minus strand of JAOPWT010000317.1, from coordinate 2,996 downwards.
GGCTCGAAACGTGCCGTCGCGAAGGATCCGGTCGACGGCAGAGGCGACTCGGGTGGCCGACGGCCGGGCTGTTCCGAGATCGATGCCCGCGCCGGTGTACTGCACCCGCGCCGCGACCTCTGCCTTGTCCGATGTCTCACCCGCCACCACTAGCGGAACGCCGTGGCTAAGCGCATGCTGCACGCCGCCGTACCCGCCATTGGTGACCATTACGTCGACGTGCGGCATCAGCTGTGAATAGGGCACCCAGTTGGTAATTCGCCCATTGCCCGGAGTGGCGCCGCGCAGCACGTGCCCTCGACGCCCGCCAGTGCTGGCCACGACTAGAACATCTTCTCTATCGGCGAGGCCTGCCATGGTGGGGCCGATCAATTGGCCGAGGTTGGTGTTGTCGAACGTGCCCTGGGTGACGTGCACGACGATTGGCGCCTCGGCCATGTCACCCCACCAGGGTGGGCGCTCGAATACCTCATCGGGCCCTGCTGGCAGAACAGGACCCACGAACACCGCACCGGCTGGAAGGTCGTTCCGCGGATATTCGAATCCGGGCATCGACAGCTGCAACAGGCCGTCGGCCAGACGCGGCCAGTCGGAAATGAACTCAGGCGCCGGAACCGACTGCAGGAGACGGAGTTCACGGTCCAGCCGAGCCTTGACGTCACCGAACAATACGCGGTGCGCGAACCTCGTCATGGCGCGATAGTCGAAGCTCGCTTCTGGTTGCCAGGCCATGCCGAACGGCGGGGTATCCCTGCTGGACAGCATCAGAGGGCCGACGCCACACACCAACACCGGCGGTCGCGGGTCCTGGCTCAGCAGCAGCGGCAGAACGCCGGTGAAGGCGACGTCGACCAGTAGGGCGTCGAACGGGTCGTTGGCGAGCAGCTCGCGCACCGCTTGGTATTGGTGACGGAGCGGCTCGATGAAAACCGATTGCAACTCCGAGCGCCCAGTCAGATAGCGCCGCAACAGCGGCGGCAGCAACGTGCGTGCCACCGCGGGCCCAGGTGCCTGCACGCTGGTACTCGTCGGCAAGGACGCGGCTCGAAGGCCGGCGGCGATGATGTCGGACCGATGCTCCGGACCTGTCAGCACCGTGACCTCGTCGCCGCGGCCCGCCAGATGGGCGCCGATCCGGACCATCGGTATGACGTGGCCCGAAAGTGGGCTCGCTGCAAGCAAATAACGCGCCAAGCGCTGACTCCAGCCTCTCAAGTGTCGTGGACTTGCGCACCGGACGGCGACGCCGCCATCACGGTGAAGAGCCTGAGCGCGCTAGGCACGCACGGCGCGCCGCTTCTGGTCGCGGTGCATCGCGTCATCATTGAAGGGCGCAATCAGTGGGTCCGCGTCGCGATCTCGATGTGATTGATCCGGGGCGGCCGTGAAGCGGGCGGTCAAATCGTGCATGAGCGGTCTACTACCCGTTGCACCGGTGATCACACCGATAATCCGAGGTCGATCGAGCAGTTAGGGACTGAGGCCACCGCTCCCCGCATCACGTTTACGCCCTACGCCTGTGGGTATCTGCCCGTGACGGGACCGCAGCCACCTGGTTCACGCGGCAGCTGACTTCGCCGAAACGACTGCCGACGAACGCAATAGCCGCCGACGGCCCCATCTGCCATCGGTAGAACCAACTGTCCCCGACACCAGCTTCATCGGCCGATAGGAGAATCGCGGTGAAGGCATCCGACATCGTTGCGCTTCCGCTGCAGCTCGGTTCGGCAATACGCCACCGACGAGTGTTTCATCCGCTCGGCGTGCTCGCCGAAGGACACCTGCGACGGACCGCCCCCGTCGGCGAAGGACTCCCCATCGAGTCCGCCGACATCCGTGGCCGGGTGTCGAAGGCCGTGGGCGTTCCGGGCAGCCTGCCCGATTTGGTGGGACTCGCCTGGCGAATCCCACCGCCGACCCCCGCGAAGACTCCCTGGGACGTGTTGCTGGTCTCGGCAGGCTCGGGGTTGTTGACGCGCTTCGTCCTGCGGCCCACGTCGTCGTGGACGGGTACGACCCTCACCACGCTGATGCCACTACGGCACGGGAACGATTGGTGGTGGGTCAGGGCCGAGCTGAAAAGCCCAATAGCCGTGGGACTGTCGCTTGCAGACGTGTCTGCCGCAATCGCCGGCGATGGCATTGTGTTCGACGTGACACACGCGCGTGGCACCGGCCCCTTCCTGCCCTTGGCCACATTGGAGTTGACCAAGGTGATCCCGACCGACGAGAAGCACGACGTGTCCTTCGACCCCACTCGCAACTCCGCGCCGGGCGTCGGTTTGGGACCGCAGTGGCTCACTACTCTTCGGGAACGCGCATACCTGCGCAGTCGGCGCGGTCGCCATGCACCACCGGTTGACCACCCGGCGACGAGGTGAGCAGTACCGAGGTCGGCCCGCCGAAGGCCGATCGGTACGCGCGCGGCAATGACATCGCGCACGGTCCAATGGGACGATGCCACGATCGGTGGCGGTGTGCGCTCACTCGGTGTTGCGTCAGGTCGCACGACATAGTGGGTTTGGCATGGACCGGCGCGAGTCATCGCCTATTCATTTGTCGCCTATTCATTCGTTGGGGGCATCACCTCCGTTGATCGAGAACGTCTTTGAGAGTTGTTCCTGAGGTAGCCGCCGGAGGGGACCGCTGCGTGGCCAACGCCGTCGGTGCCGGGGACCGTCGCGAACGCCAAGTCGCTGATCGCCGCGCAGGAGGTAACGCGGCGACCGGCCGGCCGAGCGCGGCGGTGGTGTTACCGTTTCGCGTCGGGCGACGCCGGATCGCGGACAGCTCTGCGAGGAATTCGGCAAGCTCCCGCTCCCACTGGTCCTCGTCGCGGGTGAGGCGCAGCCATTCGGCCTCCACGATCGCTGCCGCCTCATCGAGCACAGCAGCAGATGGCAGCTTCGTATCGGTGGTCATCTCAGTTACCTTCACGGACTACCGGGACCGCGGCACAGGACCGATCAGGCGTTGATCGCCATGTTGCTGTTGCT
>JAOPWT010000316.1 GCA_025965555.1 Mycobacterium sp. | reverse complement strand
CCGTTCGGTGAGGTTGGCGGGAAGGCCGCGGGCGCTGCGATGATCGTGGTCGGCGCGTTGAGTCTTTCCTTGTGAGAGTTCGAGCCCGCGTACCGATAGGTGACTGCGTCGGTCATCTAGGCGGCTGAAGCCGATCAGTCCGATTACCGGGACGCACCGAACAGCAAACCGCCCCAGAGCAAACGAGGTATTCGGGTCTCGTGTCTCGGACTGCGCCAAGGACCGGCGCGCACAGCACGCCACGGCGATAGTCGTGTGCCTCACTGCTGAGTAGCGTGGGCACATGACCTACCTCAAGGTGACCTTGCCCGATGAAGCTATGGCCGAGCTTCTTGAGCCAGATATCTTGTCGACTGTGTACAAAGAACTCGAGCGGTTCGGCTACACGCCGATCCCAGCCGGTAGTGCTGCAGCGGAAGCGAATAGCTTTCCGCTCCAGCCTCCCGGGAACGTACGCATCGAGCCAAAAGGGAATGCGCGGATCGTGCGGGTCCACGCTTCGGGCGTTGATCTTCATGATCTGTTCACCGCCGTACTTGCCGATCTCGAACAACGCCATGATGGTCTAACCGGTGAGATTGACTAGAGCCCGACGCCCCTGATGAGAAGGAAGTTGGGTGGGGAGCGGACCGGTTTGGGAATTCGCCACCTTGCTCAATTCCGTCTTCGAGTATCTGCTTGGTCGACATAGAGACATTCAGGTTTCTTCGTCTACTCCATCGAAGACCTGGACGGTGTAGTCGAAAGTTGCCGGGGTGACGCCTAGTTGGCGGCCGAACGGATGTTGCGTTGCGACGTCATGACGTTGAGCTGGCCACGGATTTCCGCATCGATCGAATCAGATGCGGCGGGTGGTTTTTGCTTGCCAAGCACGCGGTACATGTCGGTAATCGCTGCTCGGGCGGTCCCATTCGGCTTGGACGGCTGCAGTGTATTTGCGCAACAGTGTCCGCATCGTTGTCTGCTCGGGTGCAGGCAAGCTGATCGTTTGCCGCTACATGGTGGCCAAGGTGGACGATTCATTGGAGACGTTTGCTTCCGCAGATGAGAATTGCTCCCATGCGACGACGACGGTGAAACCCAAGAGCGCGCCGTACACGAGTGCGACAGTTGTGATGAAGGGCGACTAGGATCCCGATTCGTCCGTCGTGCCCCGCCGACGACTCTGCCTGTTCGCTAGCAATACGCTGCCGACCGCCAAGAACACCGAAGCCGCGACGACGAGGGCCAGATACAACCAGAGGCCAGGAAGGCCCAGTCCGCCCAACGGTCACCTCCTCAGCGTCCGCGCCACTGCGATCCGGATACCGATCAGGGGCGTGCAGGCCGCGGGCTACCGCTAGCAGCTCAGCGGCCTCATCGAGCCGCCAGAGCTTGCGCTGTTCGAGCTATCCCATAGGCATATCGGGCATAGGCGCGTTACAGCGATCGCGGAAGTCGGAGGCGGGCTGCCTGACTGCCGTTATCTCGTCTCGTATCTGTGGGTTTGCGTCCATGTATCCGGTGAGTTCCGTTCGCATTTCGTCCCTGGACTTGCCCTTGAGTCCGGTGAAGAAGCCATTGACGTCCGGATGGGTGAACAGGTAGGACGCCATCCCGGCGTTCACGCCGGACATGACGTTTGCGAGGTCGGCGGCCGTGCAGTTCGGCGGATCAGCGGCGGCGGTTGTAGCCGTACCGATAAGCGTCGCACCGGCGATCACACCGGCGCCAATGAGGCTACGAAAGAACATGTGAGGCTCCTTGGTTTCGTGGGTGAGAAGGACTTTGCTCAACGTGGACCGATACCACCTCCGCCGCCGGGGCCGCCCGGGCGCCCTGGGCGTATCGGCAATATCACGTCGACATCCCAGCCGTCGTCGCAGTACCACGGATCGGCGCAGTAGGAGGGGTAGGACGGGCCCGCCGAGGGTGCATCGGGACCACCGCCCCTGACAGTGCCCTGGGCACACACGGTGGCGGCACCGGCATCTGTGCAGTCCGCCGAGGCCGGTACCGCGGTGACTATGCCGACCGGAATCACCGTCATCGACAATCCCAAAATCATGTAGCGCTGGCTTCTTCGCACGGCTGCTCCCCGAAGTAAGCGGCGCCGTAGCCGTGAAACTTCCGCGACATCGCGCCGGATCGTTACGGCCGAAGCGTAAATCGACGCGCATGAATGCGGTGCATTATGCGCAATTTTTATGATCGCGAATAGTATTTCTACAATCATGATCATTACCTTAGATTCGCTAATCTATACCCCTTGGGTTTCCGTTTTCGGCTGTGCAAACGCCGTCTGTTGCACTTGGAATCGGTGTTACGTTCGCGTTAGCAGCGAACAGAAGCGGGGGCGGGAAATGGCGGATCAAGGCTGGGTGAAACCCGTTGCGAAGGCCATCCCAAAAGAAGGCTATTTCGAACTCGAACGCGGGCGGTACGGTCCAATTTTCCCGCGGACACCGGCGTGCTACGGGGTTTCTCGATCATCGCGAAGGTCAGGGAAGGCCGCGAGGAGACCGTCCGGGCATACGGCAAGACGATCGAGGAGACGATTGCCAGCAGTCCGGAGGTGCTCGCGCCTTTGCGCCTGCACTACCTCCGCTGGGTGCGCGATTCCTGTGCCTTCGAGCGGGGCATTGGCCGCTGGAACCGTCATTCCCCGACAAGGTTTCGGATCGGGTCGGTGCCGTCCCAGCCGTCGGCGGCGGTGCGGACGAATTCGGCCAGGCCGGTGGTGGCGTCATTGAGTTCCATGATCTCGATGATCGCGACGGGTCCGCCTGGGGGCACGGCGTAGGCGTAGCGCACGCCGTCGGCCTCGCCGCCCGACCACACCACCGGCCACCCGGCATCGGTGACTGACGCTACGGTGGAATCGAAATCGGTTGCCCAGTAGGCGAACTGATTGAATCCCCCGCGCTCGGTCGCGAGGAGCTCGGTGTAGATGCTGGGGGTGTCGTTCTCCTGCTGAATGACTTCGATCTGCATGTCCCCGGAGTTGGCGAAGGCGATCGTCAGTCTCACATCACAGGGTTCGCCGCGGTAGAGGGCGCGCTGCTGCTGGCCGCGCAGCACGTACCAGGGACCGACCCCCAGCGCGAGCCATGACGCAAGCGACTTGTCGAGGTCGGCGACCACGAAGCCGATCTGACGGATGGGACCGGGCAGTACCGGGGTGTTCATTGACCCTCCTGGGGAATTGTGAATCGTGGACGTGGCCCATGCCACCAGCCGCACCATTGATGACGCATACCTGGCTCACCGGTTGCACTTTCTCTAGGTGAAGGTGACGACGACCTTGTCGGCGGCGCCCGGTGTCGAGGCCAGCCGCAGGGCTTCGTCGACGTCGGCGAAGGGGATGGTGTGACTGACGATTAGCGCGTACTTCTCCCAGTTCGCGACGAGATCCTTTGTGACCTCGAAGATTTCGTCCGGGTAGCCCATGGATCCGACGATGGTGATCTCGTTACTCATGACGTTGACGAACTCGACGGGAACGGGCGCCTTGTGCACGCCGACGATGCCTAGGGTGGCGCCTTTCTTGGCGGCCACGAGCGCAATGTCGACGACTGGCTTCGCCCCTGCGGCGTCGAGGTAGATGTCGGTACCTGCTTTGCCGGGGAACATCGCCTCACCTTCGCCGTGCAGTTCGATGAGCCGGGCGACCACGTTCTCATCGGCGGAGTTGATCACTGCGTCGGCGCCGATCTTCAGGGCCTTGTCCAACCGTGTCGCGAGGAGGTCGACGACCACGACGTGGCTGACGCCGAGTGACTTGAACGCCAGGACGGCGCCAAGGCCGATCGGGCCCGCACCGAACACGACGACCTTGTCGCCGGGTCGAGGTTTGCAGCGGTTAGCGCCGTGGCGAGCGACCGCCATCGGTTCGTTGAGCGCGGCGACCTCGAACGGGATGTGGTCGGGGATGACCTCCAAACTGGTTCCCCGCACGGCATTTTCGATCAGCAGGAAGTCGGCGAGAGCACCCGTCGCCCCGCCATTGCCGATGATCCCGCTGGGTGCTGCCATCGGGTTGATGACGACGTGGTCCCCGACGGCGATGCCGGTCACTTCGGCGCCGACGACTTCAGCTGAGCCGGGACCGGTCACCATGGCCACTTTCATCGATAACTCCTGATCTGCGAGTGGTTCATGCCCAAGCCGTCATGCGCCGGCCTCGAGTTAGATGTGGAACCCTCTATGCCCGTATAGGACAGTACTCTAGGACTGTAGAGGTAAAGTTTCGTCAGGGAAGCAGATCGTCAAGATTGGTCGGGACGCCCTGGACGCGGAGGAGCCCAGATGGGATTGACTGGATTGACCGGCAAGGTCGCCGTGGTGGTACCCGGTTTCACCGCGATCGAGATGATCCAGGCCGCCCCGCAGTGGCCAGAACTGCAAACCGCTGCGCTCAAACGCATCCGCGGGCCGCGCGTCGGCGTGCCCAACGACGTCGAGGCCCTGGTCGCGTTCCTCATCTCACAGGAGGGCGAGTGGATCAACGGTCAGGTGATCAACATCGACGGCGGCACCGTCCTGCGATGAGTGGCGCCGATGAAGTCGTATCCGTCTCCACGCCACGAAAACGCGACGGCGACCAACGGCGACGCGAACTGTGCGATGCAGCGATCAACGTCCTGGCCGAGCATGGTTCGCGCGGGCTGACTCACGGCCAAGTCGACCGCTACGCCGCGGTCCCCGACGGCACCACCTCGTACTACTACCGAACCCGCGAGGCGCTGCTGCGCGGCGTCGGCAAGCGCGTCGCCGACATCGACGTCGCCAACCTGCGCTCGGTCAGCGATGAGCCGCTCGACCGGCAGGCGCCGTTCGCTCATCTGGCCCGACTCGTCATGATGCAATCACGCGGAAAAGGGCTGGCGCTCAACAGGGCCCGGCACGAACTGTTGCTCGGCGCCGCTCGCGACCCCCAACTAGCAGAGACGTCGCAGGAGTTCGTCGGACGGATCATCGTCATGGCGCAGGATGCGATCGCCCACCTGCAACCGGGCAACGACGATTCCGCCCTGCTCGCAGAGCAGACGACGGCCGTCACCACCTTCATCGCCGGTGTCTTCACCCGCATCGTCGCCGGCGACCGCACCATCAACGACGCAGCGCAACTCGCCCGGCTCATGCAAGCGGTCGTCACGGCAGTGGCGCTTGAGCAAAACGACGACCACACCGGCAGGAGAGCGCGCCGCACATGACGTCATCTCAAGGGTCGCCACGTTTCGGCTGTGCCGCCGGAACCGTTGTGGGCTGGCGCGACGCTTGCGGGCCGAGGGGTGCGACTGCGGAGCGCCTGAAGACGCCGGCGTGGAGGACGCGCAGGCCGACGCCACGGTCAACGCGTTCCAGCAATCGTTGACCGGCTACATCACCTGCGAGGTCGACGGCGACGTTCAGACCATCCCGGATGCGGCCGGCGCAACGCAGGCTCAGCAGAGTGCGTAAGCGCCGGATAGCCCGGGATCAGTAGTTCGGCCACCGGGAACCGTCGGGCGAAGACTGCTACACGGTGACCGTGTCGAACTGCTCGACCCGAACCGGTATGCCCTCGCGTCGCGAAATGTCGCATGCCTCTGCGACATACAGCGCCTGCAACGCATCTACCGCCGTGCATGGGCTCGGTGCACGACCGGCGGCGACGTCGACGAACGCGGTGAGCTCGGTGATATAGGCCGTGTGGAAGCGCTCCATGAAGGTGGCGTATGGCGACTCTTGACGCCAGG
>JAOPWT010000309.1 GCA_025965555.1 Mycobacterium sp. | reverse complement strand
GATCCACCGCCCGACACAGCGCGGGCCAGTGACGGTCGCCCTGTAGTCCGACGATCCAGAACCGCCGCCCATCGCCCGCGGCGTAGTTGTTCATGCACGGATTGCCCATCGACTCGCGCTGACCGATGGCGACCTGCTGACCCGTGAGCAGCAGCGTGTTGAGATCGAAGCTCACCGTGTAGGCGCCCTGGCGGTAGAGCGACGTCGTCACCAGCTGGCCAAGGCCACTTTCGTGCCGCGCGACGAGCGCCGCGCACACCGCACCGGCCAGCGTCATGGCCACGGAGTGGTCGCCCATCCCGCCACGCTGAAACGGCGGGGTATCGCCGGGCCGGGTGAGCAGGTCGGCCAGCCCGGCGCGCGCCCAGAACGCGGCGACGTCATAGGCCGCGCGGTCCGCGTCCGGCCCGGCCATGCCGTATCCGGTGATGAGCCCATACACCAGGCGAGGGTTTCGCTCGGCGACCGCCGCGAAGTCGAGCCCGAGTCGCTGCAGTGCCGCGGGCCGCACGTTGGTGATGAATGCGTCCGCGTCGGTCAGCAACTCCAGTGCCGTCCGCAGTCCGTCGTCGGTCGTCAGGTCCAGCACGATGCTGCGCTTGGACCGGTTGTCCATTTCGAACGGCGGGTTCTCCCCCGACGCAATCTGCAACATCCGCCCGAACGTGCGGGCGGGATCACCGCTCGGCGGCTCGATCTTGATCACGTCGGCACCCCAATCGGCGAGGATGCCGCCTGCAGCGGGTGCCGCCACCCACACCCCGAGCTCGACGACCCTGATTCCCGTCAGCGGACCGGCCACGTGAACCTCCCCACAGCGGACGCGATTGCGCCGTTTGGCCGCTCTTACGGCACCTGGGTACCTTACGATTGGCCGTGCGTCTGCAACGTTCCGGGGACTTGAAGAGCTTGGAAGTGAATTAACCGATGACCGCGGAGCGAGCCACCCCAGACAACGGTGATGACACTTCGACTCGAAGCCGAATCCTCGCCGCCACCAGCGAAGTCCTGGCTCGCAGCGGCCAAGCCAAACTGAGTCTGTCCGAGGTGGCGATGCAGGCCGGGGTCTCTCGCCCCACGCTGTACCGCTGGTTCGCCTCCAAGGGCGAGCTCCTCGACGCGTTCGGGCGCTACGAGCGCGAGATGTTCGACACCGGCACCAACAGGGCGACCGCGGGTCTGCGCGGCAACGAGAAACTCGACGCCGCACTGCGGTTCATCGTGGAATATCAGCAGTCGTATTCCGGCGTCCGGCTCGTCGACATCGAGCCCGAAGTCGTCATCAAGCAGCTGTCTGGCATCGTGCCGCAAATGCGCACCCGCCTGGAGAAGCTGCTCTCCGGACCAAATGCCGGGGTCAAGGCTGCGACCGCGGTCCGCGTCGCGGTGTCGCACTACATCGTGCGCAGCGACGACGACGACCAGTTCCTGGCGCAGCTCCGCCATGCGGTCGGGATCAAACCGCCCGACTGAACGACCGCCGAATCGGCCCAACACCCTGACAATTCATCGGTAGTTTGTAAAGCTAGCTACATGACAAGCGTGCAAAGCGATTCAGGCGTGTTGGCAGGCGACGAGCGGATGCTGATCGACGGCGAGCTCCAATACACCGGCAGTGGTGCGAAGTTCGACGTCATCCACCCGGCCAGCGAACAGGTCGTCGGTCAGGCCACCGATGCAGGTGTCGATGACATGAGGCGTGCGGTCGGCGCCGCGCGGCGCGCGTTCGACGAGACGGACTGGTCGAGGGACGTCGAGTTCCGGTATCACTGTCTGACCCAGTTGCACGATGCGATGGAACGCAACAAGGAACGGTTGCGGCGGGTGTTGATCACCGAGGTGGGCTGTCCGATCACGGTGTCGGGCAGCCAGGTCGAGAGCCCGATCGACGAGGTGACGCACTGGGCCGAGCACGGCAAGGCGTTCGAATACCTGGTCGACACCGGGATGCACGACACCCCGATGGGTCCGGCGCGGCGCAAGATTCACTATGAGCCGATCGGCGTGGTCGGGGCGATCACCCCGTGGAACGTGCCGTTCTATCTGAACGTCGCCGAAACCGTGCCCGCGCTGATGGCAGGCAACACCGTCGTGCTGAAGCCCGCGCAGCTGACGCCGTGGTCGGGTAGTGAATACGGCCGCATCGTCGCCGAGGAGACCGACATCCCGGCCGGGGTGTTCAACGTGGTGGTGGCAGGCGCCAACGAGGTCGGCGCGGCCCTGTCCGCGGACCCCAGGGTCGACATGATCACCTTCACCGGGTCGACTGCCACCGGGCGCGCGATCCTCGCCGCCGGCGCGCCGACGGTGAAGAAGACACTGCTTGAACTGGGCGGCAAGTCCGCACACATCGTGCTCGAGGACGCCGACTTCAATTCGGCACTGCCGTTGGCGGCGATGATGGCGTGCGTGATGTCGGGCCAGTCCTGCATCCTGCCCAGCCGAATCCTGTTGCCGCGCAGCCGCTATGAGGAAGGCATCGCACTATTGAAGACCAGCATGGAGAACTTTCCGGTCGGTGACCCATGGACACCGGGCATCATGCAGGGTCCACAGATCAGCGAAACCCAACGCCAGAAGGTCCTCGGCCTGATCCGCGGCGGGGTGGCTGCGGGTGGCCGTCTGATCACCGGCGGCGGCATCCCGGAGAACCTTCCCACCGGCTACTACGTCCAGCCCACCTTGCTGGCTGACGTGGACCCGAACTCGCAGATCTCTCAGGAGGAGATCTTCGGTCCGGTGCTCACCGTGACGCCGTACGACACCGACGACGACGCGATCGCGATCGCCAACAACTCCATCTACGGCCTGTCCGGCGAAGTCAGCAGCGGCGACGTCGACCGCGCGATGGGTGTCGCGAAGCGGATGCGCACCGGCAACGTCACCATCAACGGCAAGTCGCACTTCGGCATCACCAGTCCGTTCGGTGGCACCAAGCAGAGCGGGCTGGGCCGCCGCAACGGCGACGAAGGCTACCGGGAATACCTCGAGGCCAAGACGATCGGTCTGCCGGCCTAAACCGCACCGAGTGTGCTGCCAGATCGCGAAATTCGCAGAAGTGGCGATCTCACAGCACACTCGAGGGGCGTAATGGCTAGCCCTCGGCGGCGAGCTGCCCGCAGGCGGCCGCGATCTCGCGACCGCGGGTATCGCGCACCGTGCACGACACCCCTCGCTCACGGACGCGCTTGACGAACTCCCGCTCGGCGGGCTTCGGGCTGGCATCCCACTTGCTGCCCGGGGTGGGGTTGAGGGGGATGACGTTCACGTGGACCAGCGGTCCCAGTGCGCCGTGCAGCTTCTTGCCGAGTAGGTCGCCACGCCACGGCTGATCGTTGACGTCGCGGATGAGTGCGTACTCGATCGACACGCGGCGACCGGTCACGTCGGCGTAATACCTTGCGGCGTCGAGGGCTTCGCCGACGTTCCACCTGTTGTTCACGGGCACCAGCGTGTCGCGCAACTCGTCGTCGGGGGCGTGCAAGGACAGCGCCAACGTGACGCCGAGGCGTTCGTCGGCGAGCTTGCGGATCGCGGGCGCCAGCCCGACGGTCGAGACCGTGACCGAACGCGCCGAGATGCCGAACCCGTGCGGCGGGGGTGCGATGATCCGGCGCACCGCGGCGAGTACCCGGTTGTAGTTGGCCAGCGGTTCACCCATCCCCATGAAGACGATGTTCGACAACCGACCGTCGTGCTCGTCGCGCATGGCGGAGGACGCGGCTCGAACCTGTTCGAGAATCTCCGCGGTGGAGAGATTCCTGGTGAGACCACCCTGCCCGGTCGCGCAGAACGGGCAGGCCATGCCGCACCCCGCTTGCGACGAGATGCACACCGTGTTGCGCTGCGGGTAGCGCATCAGCACCGACTCGAAGGTGGTGCCATCCACCGCGCGCCACAAGGTCTTTCGGGTATCCGCGCCATCGCACTCCACCGACCGCACGACGTCGAGCAGCTGTGGGAACAGGGCGTCGGCCACCTGATCGCGCATCGCCGCAGGCAGATCGGTCATCGCGTGCGGGTCGGCGATCAGCCTGCCGAAGTACTGATTGGCCAACTGCTTCCCACGGAACGGCGGCAGCCCGAGTTCGGCCACCGCTGCCCCGCGGGCGTCGTCGTCGAGGTCGGCGAAGTGCCGCGGCGGCTTGCCGCGTTGCGGTGCCTCGAACACCAGGGGAAGTTTCATGGGTCCGTTCATTATCAGGCCTGCTCGCTGAGAACGTCGCGGACGGCCCTGTCGACGGCCTCCAGGGCACCGGCATCGACGCCGGCGCGTCCCCTGACGAACACCGTCGCGCGACTGGTCGGTGGAAGTCCCTCGGCCATGCACAACCCGTCGGGCAGCCGTCCGATCACCGGCAGCAGCGCCACGCCAAGACCGGAGCGCACCGCGGCGAACAGGCCAGAGAGGTCGGAGCTGTCCGCGGCGATGCGGTACGGCACACCGATGCGGTCGAGCGCGGCGAAGGTCGGTTCGCGCAGCGTGCAGGGCTCGGAGAACATCACCACCGGCAGCGGTTCACTCGCCGGCACCGCGAAGGTGCGGCTCGAAATCCATTTCAGCGCAACCATTCCCGACGCGTTGGCCGGGTCGAGGCCGGAGCCGTCCAGCATGACCGCGAGGTCGACGACACCATGTTCGATCGCGTCGGCCAGCAGGACGTTGCGATCCAGTCGGAATCTCAGCCGCCACTCGGGCAGCCGCTCCCCCAGCGCGCTCGTCAGGCCGGGCAGCATGACGTCGGCGCCGTGTTCGGTCGCACCGATCAGCAGCACCCGCTCCTCGGCCGCTCCCAGATCGGTGAGCGCGGCGTCGTGGGCGGCAAGGATCGTGCGTGCGTGGGCGAGCACCCGGTGGCCCAAGTCGGTGAAGGCGACACCGCGACCGGACTTCTCGACGACGGGTCCACCGACGACGGCCTCTACCCGTCGGACGTGCTGGCTGACGGCCGACTGCGTGAGGTGCAGTACCGACGCGGCACGGTGAAATCCGCCACAGTCGGCGACCGCCACGACACTGCGCAGGGGTGCGATGTCGAGCACCTGACTCATACCGCCAAAGTACTCCGATCAGTAGAAACGATCAAAGAGTCCAATTTTGATGAGTGACTTGGCGCACGTTACTGCGGATTGATCAGCCGAGGCGATCAATCATGATCACCGATATTCGTTGGACGCCGCCCCGCTCCATCCCCACGATGGAGCCATGACCCCGACCCGCATGCCGATCCGGACCGCGTCGACCGTCACCTTCTTCTACGCCCTCGGGTACCCCATCGGGAACATCGCGGTCAGCGCGATGACGCCGATGGCGGTGCTGGCATTCCGCTTCGGCTTTGCGGCGGTCATCCTCGGCACGTGGGCCAAGCTGGCCGGCGTGCCCTTTCCAAAGGGCCGCAAGCTCGGCCACGTCGCCGTCACCGGTCTGCTGATGCAGGCGGTTCAGTTCTGCGCGCTCTACCTGGCCGTCCAGCACGGAGCGCCTGCGGTTCTGTGCGCCGTCGTGGTCGCGATGAATCCCGTCGCCACCGCGATGCTCGCCGCGACGTTCCTGCGAGATCCTTTGACCCGCAGGCGGATCCTCGCCCTGGTGCTCGGCATCGCGGCGGTGCTGGCTGCCTGCGCCAGCCGTCTCATCACACAGGGTGGCGTCGATCCGGCGGTGCTGCTCCTCCTGGTCGCGCTGGTCGGGCTGGCCGCAGGCGGGGTGTACCAGCAGCGGTTCTGCGCCGACGTGGACTTCCGTGCCTCGACCGCCGTCCAAAACGTGGTCGCGTTCGCGCCTGCGTTGGCGCTGACGGCCGCGACGCCGTTCATGGTTCACGACGTGCCGAAGGCCGCGCTCGCGGTGGCAGGGGTCGTGCTGCTGAATGCCACCCTCGGAGTGTCGCTCTACGTCCGGGCGATCAACCTGCACGGTGCCGCGGCGGTGTCGATGCTGTTCTGTGTCATCCCCGCCGTCGCCGGGGTGCTGTCCTGGTTGATGCTCGGGGAGCGGGTGGACGTCGGCGTCGGAGTCGGCCTGGTGCTCGGCGCGTTGGCCTGCTGGATCAACTCGAAGGCCTCAGGCAAGAAGCGTCAGGACGACCCACGTCGCGACGGCCGAGGGCAGGACCGAATCGAGCCGGTCCATGAGGCCTCCGTGACCGGGTAGCAAGGTGCCCATGTCCTTGATCCCCAGATCGCGCTTGACCTGAGACTCGATGAGGTCGCCGAGCGTTCCGGTTACGACGAGCATGAGCCCGAGCGGAACACCCACCCATGCGGGCTTGTCGAGTAGGAGCGTCACGGCCAGCACCGAGGCGGCGGTGCCGAAGATCAGCGAGCCGGCGAAGCCCTCCCACGACTTCTTGGGGCTGATCGCCGGGACCATCGGATGCTTGCCGAACAGCACTCCCGCGGCGTATCCCCCGATGTCGGAGAAGACGACGCCGAGCATCAGGCAGAGCACCCGCCAGCGCCCGTCCTCTGGGTAGACCAGGAGGACGCCGAACGCCCCGAACAGCGGTATCCAGGCGGCCAGGAAGATCGTCGTCGACACGTCGCGGAGGTAGTTCCGCGGCGCGTTCTGCAGGCCGCCCGAGAGCAGTCGCCAGATCATGCAGACGACGACCGTGGCACCGAAGCCGCCGAGGGCACCGGCCGGACCGAAGGGCCATGTCAGCCAGATGATGGCCTGGCCGCCGACGAGCAGCGGGATGATCGGTACCGCGTAGCCGGCCGTCCGCAGGCGTCGCACGACCTCGTGCGTCGCGAGGGCCATGGCGACCGCGACGACCGGAACCCAGCCCAGCGGTGCGAACACCAGGATGGCGATGACGCCGAACCCGAGGAACGCTCCGACCCCGATGGCGGCGGGGAGGTTGCGCCCCGCCCGTCCCTGCTTCTTCTTGGGCTCAGGTGCATCAGCCCCATCGATGGGAGCCGTGTCGGTGTCTGCCACCGTGCTGTTACTGAAGGTCTGGTCTCCGATGACCTAGACCTCCAGCAGCTCGCCTTCTTTGTGCTTCACCAAGTCGTCGATCTGGCCGGTGTAGGTCTGGGTGCTCTTGTCGAGGTCCTTCTCGGCCCGTCCGACCTCGTCCTCGCCTGCCTCGCCGTCCTTCTTGATGCGGGCCAGTTCCTCCATCGCCTTGCGACGGATGTTGCGCACGGTGACCTTGGCGTCCTCGCCCTTCGACTTGGCCTGCTTGACCAGGTCTCGGCGGCGTTCCTCGGTCAGCTGCGGAATGGAGATCCGGATGACGTTGCCGTCATTGCTCGGGTTCACGCCGAGGTCGGAATTGCGGATCGCGTCCTCGATGCTGCGCAGCTGGTTCGCCTCGTACGGCTTGATGACCACCATCCGAGCCTCGGGCACGTTGATGCTGGAGAGTTGCGTGATCGGCGTCAGGGAACCGTAGTACTCGACCTTCACCCGATTGAACATGCCGGGATTGGCCCGGCCCGTCCGGATGGCCGACAGGTCGTCGCGCGCTACCGAGACCGCCTTCTCCATCTTCTCCTCGGCATCGAAGAGGGTTTCGTCGATCACGTGTTCTTCTCCCGTCCGCAGGCACTCACCCAGTCGTCCACTCTTCAGGTGGTGACCAGTGTTCCAATCCTCTCACCTGCGACCGCACGCGCGATATTTCCATCGGTAAGCAGGTTGAACACCAGGATCGGCATGCGATTGTCCATGCACAGGCTGAACGCCGTGGCGTCGGCAACCTGAAGGCCGCGATCGATGACCTCGCGGTGCGTGATCGACCTGAGCAACTCCGCGTCCGGATTCTTCCGCGGGTCGTCGGTGAAGACGCCGTCGACGGCCTTGGCCATCAGCACGACCTCGGCACCGATCTCGAGCGCCCGCTGCGCGGCGGTGGTGTCCGTGGAGAAGTACGGAAGACCCATGCCTGCACCGAAGATCACGACGCGCCCCTTCTCGAGGTGCCGTCGGGCCCGGCCGGGAATGTAGGGCTCGGCGACCTGGCCCATCGTGATGGCGGTCTGCACGCGGGTGTCGATGCCCTCCTTCTCCAGGAAGTCTTGCAGCGCAAGGCTGTTCATCACCGTGCCGAGCATGCCCATGGAGTCCGACCGGCTGCGCTCCATACCGCGCACCT